>CALXQF010000106.1 GCA_944390505.1 uncultured Clostridia bacterium
TGATTTACTTTTTCATTAAAATCGTAATACATTTGATAAGCTGTTTTTTCTTCTGGCTTGGTTGCTTTTGTAGAAATAACTCCCTCTCTATAGCAAATTCTTTTAATTTGTTTACGATATTTTGGGTTATCTGAAATGGTTTCTGCGATAATATCTAGAGCTCCCTGAATAGCATCTTCTACAGTTGCAACGACTTTATCTTTATTTTTCTTATCTTCTTCTGATAACTTATCTATATTAATATATTGTTTTGCAATTTCTTCAATTGCTTGTTTTTCTGTTTGTTCTAGAATGATATTAGCAAGCGGTTCTAATCCTTTTGCTTTTGCAACAGTTGCTCTTGTTTTCTTTTTTTGTTTATATGGTCTGTAAATATCTTCTACTTCTGTTAACGTTTTTGCATTGCTTAAGTTTTCTATAATTTCCTCTGTGAGTTTTCCTTGATTTTCAATAGCGTTTTGTACTTCTTTTTTTCTTTCTTCTAAATTACGAAGATAGGTAAGTCTTTCTCCTAATGTTCTTAGGGTTTCGTCTGAAAGCCCTCCTGTTACCTCTTTTCTATAACGTGCAATAAATGGAATTGTATTTCCTTCATCAATTAACGCTACTGTCTTTTGCACTTGTCCTTCGCCAATTCCTAATTCTTCTGCTATTTGACTAAAAATTTTTGTTTCTTCCATATGTATTTTTTTCCTTTCATACATTTTCTATACTTACAATTTTAGGTTTAGAAGAAATCGCTCCAACTCCTAATTTAAAATTCACTTTGATATTTGGATTTTCTTTTGTTTTAATTATAATAATATGATTATCAGCTGTCAACTTATGTCAAAAATTTTTTCCATATTAATAGATTCTCTTGTTTCTCCTATAATTTCATTATATAATATATAATCATAGATACTTAATAAATATATAAAGGAGGTTTTTTTATGAGTATTGCAGCATTAGTTTTAGGTATTTTTTCATTTGTTATTTCATTAATACCAATTATAGGTTTAGTAAGTATTATTCCTGCTATTACTTCTATTGTTTTGGCCATTATTGATTTAGTTAAAAAATCTAAAACCAAGGGAATTTCTATTACAGGCTTAATTTTATCTGGTTTAGCTTTATTGATTATGATTGTATATGTTGTTATTGCGAGTATCATGCCTTTGCATTTTTTAGATAATAATTTTTCTTCTTTACAATCAAATAGTATTTTTTCTAATATGATTGAAAATAATAAAACGGAAGACAATAACACTAGCCATAATTCTAATGATCAAAGCGATCCAATTGATATTAACAATGAAAATAATATAGATATTGGGAACAACGTAAATTCTGGCAATAATTTTAATAATATAACTAACAATAATGGAAATAACACCAACACCAATAATAATAGTAATAACAGTACTGGCAATAATAATGGATGGCGTAATAACGTTTATGCTAAAAATGAAACCGCTACTGTAGATGGCCTAAAAGTAACTTGTGTAAGTGCCAATACTAATTTTCAAGGATATCATGAATATGCCAATATTAGATCTGGTTATACAGTTGTTAAAGCAGATTTTCAATTTGAAAATACAAGCACTAATAATATTTATATTTCCTTTGATGATTTTGATTGTCATGCAGACGCAGAAGATTATGACTACTTTTATTCAGTAGATAATGCAACATTTGCTGTTAGTTTGCCTAGCGGTGACACATATCAAGCTTCTGTGTATTTTTTAGTTCCTAGTAACTCTAATAGAATTGTAATAGAGTTCGAACCTAATACTTTGTCTGACAGAGAAATTAGATTTACGATTCAATAATATATCATTCCTTCTTCTTATTTTTCTACAAGGCTCATTTTTAGTTTTTTTGTTGTTTTTTGTAGAAATTTCATGTATAATAAAATTATTCAATGATAATGTAATAATTTATTTAAAACATTATCTAGAAAATATAAGAAAGGGTTTTTTTTATGGGAACTGCTGCATTAGTATTAGGTATTATTTCATGTGTGATTGCTTTAATACCTATCATTGGTATATTAGCTGTTTTTACAGCACTTGCTGGTTTTATTTTAGCTATTGTAGATATGGTTAAAAAGTCTAAAACCGGAGAAAAGAAAACAAAAGCTATTATAGGATTAATCTTATCCATTGTTTCGGGAATTGTAATGATTATATCTTCTACAATAGGATTTGGCTTTATTGTTTATAAGTCTGCACAAGATGCTCTTTCTAATCTAGATGGTAATTCTATCTTTTCAAATGTTTTAGAAAATACTCAAATTAATACTACAACTTCTGAAACAAAATATTCAGTTGGACAGTCTGCTGACATAGATGGCATTAGGGTAACATATGTAGATGTTGATACAAACTTTACAGATTATAGTGAATATGCAGACATTTCAATAGGACATAAGGTTATAAAAGCTGATTTTGAATTTGAAAATATTGGTACTACTAATAATTATGTATCTTCTTATGATTTTGTTTGTTATGCAGATGAATATGATTGTGATTCTTTCTTTTATGTAGATGATTCAACATTTTCATCTACCCTATCTTCTGGCAGAAAAACTACTGGTTCTGTTTACTTTGTAGTACCAACCAATGCTAACGAAATTGTATTAGAGTATCAACCAAATGCTTTTATTGATGAAAAAGTAACATTTATTGTCGAATAAAAAACTTACTAATAAGAATGGAGATTTTTACATTTAAGTGTTAAAAATCTCCATTCTTATTTATATTGTTTTTATTCCATTCCTAAATATTCATCATAAGTTACTTCTCTATCTACCATTCCATCAGCTTTTAAATCAATAATTCTATTGGCAACTGTTTGCATTAATTGGTGGTCATGTGAAGTAAATAACATATTTCCTTTAAATTTTTTCATTCCTTCATTTAAAGCAGTAATGGATTCCATATCTAAGTGATTGGTTGGTTCATCAAAAATTAAGAAATTAGCTCCTGAAAGCATCATTTTAGATAAAACACATCTTACTTTTTCTCCTCCAGATAAAACATTTACTTTTTTTAAGGCTTCTTCTCCTGAAAATAACATTCTTCCTAGAAAGCTTCTTACGTAGGTTTCATCTGGGTCTTTTGAATATTGTCTTAACCAATCTGTAATGGATAAATCTGATTCAAATAAATAGTTATTATCTTTAGGAAAATAGCTTTTGGTGATAGTTGTTCCCCAAACTAGTTCTCCCTCATCCGGTTCTACTTCTCCTGCTATAATTTGGAAAAGTAAAGTTTTTGCATTTTCATTATCTGCTAAAAATGCAATTTTATCATTTTGTTTTACGGTAAAAGAAACGTTGTCTAATATTTTTTCGCCATTTACTGTTTTTGAAATATTTTTAACATGTAAAATTTCTTTTCCTGGTTCTCTATCTGGCTTGAAGTCTATGTATGGATATCTTCTATTAGATGGTTTAATTTCATCTAGCTCTATTTTTTCTAGTGATTTTTTACGAGATGTTGCTTGTTTTGATTTGGAAGCATTAGCACTAAATCTTGCAATAAATTCTTGCAATTCTTTGATTTTTTCTTCTTTCTTTTTGTTTGCTTCTTTCATTTGTTTTAATGCTAATTGGCTAGACTCATACCAAAAGTCATAATTTCCTGGATAAATTTTAATCTTTCCAAAGTCAACATCTGCAATATGAGTACATACTTTATTTAAAAAATATCTATCATGTGATACAACAATCACAGTATTTTCAAAATTAATTAAAAATTCTTCTAACCAATTAATACTTTTTAGGTCTAAGTCATTGGTAGGCTCGTCTAAAAGTAATATATCAGGATTTCCAAATAAAGCTTGCGCTAATAACACTTTTACTTTATCTTTTGCTTCTATATCTTTCATGAATGCATAATGCTTTTCTGGTTCTATTCCTAAATCATTTAATAAAACGGCGGCATCTGATTCTGCATTCCATCCATCTAATTCAGCAAATCTTTCTTCTAATTTTGCTGCTTTCATTCCATCTTCTTCTGAAAAATCTGGTTTGCTATAAATGGCTTCTTTTTCTTTCATAATTCCATATAATTCCGTATTTCCCATAATGACGGTATCCATAACAGTATATTCTTCAAAAGCAAAGTGGTCTTGTTTTAAAACAGAAATTCTTTCTGTTTTTTCTTTTGTTACTTCTCCTTT
>CALXQF010000107.1 GCA_944390505.1 uncultured Clostridia bacterium
AATCTAAGCCAAAAGGAGAGGCATGAAATAAACGAACAAGGTGTCCGCTTAAATAAAATTCATAAGAAATAGGCAAGTGATACAAAAAATTTGCTCGTTCTTCTCCAATTTTATCTCTAGACCAAAAATTTCCTTTGGCAATATCTGGTTTGGCAATTGCTTCATCACAATTTCCTTTTAAAATGATTTGACAATGCTCTCTTAATAAATCAATCACCAAATCTGGATTAGCACATTTTATGACATTATCACCAAGACAATAAATCAAAGAAATATCTTTATTTTTAATATCTTCTAATACAGCAGTTAAAGCTGTATAATTTCCGTGAACATCTGAAATAATTGCTATTTTATCCATGCAAACACCTTCTTTCTACTTTGCTTATTATACTCAAAATAAAAGAATAATTCAATAAAATGAAAAAAATACTATGAGATAAAATGAAAAAATTAGTATGAAAAACTAAAATGAAAAAGTATTGCAATGAAAAAATATTTTTATAACTTTCTAAAAAATATTTTACAAAACAAATGAACATCTACAAAAAATAATGTATATTATAATATAAGAAATTTTAATATGTTGGATACCTTCAAAGAAAAAAGTAACTAGAAGGCTGGGAAGGAATGAGAAGATATATGGAAAAAACAATAGGAAATACACCGTTAATTAAAATAAAATATCAATACCAAGGAAAAATTAATTACATTTATACCAAATTAGAAAGCTATAACTTAACAGGAAGTATTAAAGACAGAGTAGCTTATTATATGATTACAAAAGCAAAACAAAGAGGAGATTTAAAAGAGAATATGCAGGTTATAGAAGCAACAAGTGGTAACACTGGTATATCTCTTGCAGCTCTTGGAAAATATTATCATCACCCTGTATCTATTTTTATGCCAGATTGGGTAAGTAGAGAAAGAATTCAAATTATGGAAAGTTATGGGGCAAAAATTACCACGTTTTCTCATAAACAAGGCGGATTTAAAAAATGTATGCAAGAGGCTAAAAAACTGGCTAGAAACACTAATGGATTTTTAAGCAATCAATTTTCTAATCCAGATAATTTATTAGCACAATATGAAACAACAGGTCAAGAATTAGTAAATGAATTACCAGAAGATATAGGAGCCTTTATTTCAGGTGTTGGAACAGGTGGTACTCTAATGGGGGTAGGAAAAAAATTAAGAAAAAGATATCCAAATATGTTAGTAACAGCAATAGAACCAGATAGTATGCCATTGCTATCTAGAAATAGAATACTTAGACCACATAAAATAGAAGGGATAGGAGATGATTTTGTTCCAGAACTAATTGACAAAAATGAAATAGACAGAGTCATACTAGTCAATGATGACGATTCCATCAACATGGCAAAAAAATTAGCAATGGAACTAGGCTTAGGTGTTGGGATTTCTTCAGGTGCTAACTTTTTAGGTGGAGTATTACTACAAACACAATTAAGAAAGACTGTTGCTACTGTATTTGCAGATGATAATAAAAAATATTTAAGTACTGATTTAGGAAAAGAAATTAATTTAAATGAAAAATATATATCT
This sequence comes from uncultured Clostridia bacterium, assembly GCA_944390505.1. GTDB lineage: Bacteria > Bacillota > Clostridia > TANB77 > CAG-508 > CAG-273. Next base: position 1,564 of record CALXQF010000107.1, read on the forward strand.
AATCAAGTTCAGCTATTAGACTATGAAGTGATTTCAAAATAGTTTAAAATATGATATATCATTAAAAAATACAATAAATTATTGTAATAACTAGACTACATGAGCAATTGATCAACTTCTTTCATAAAATATAGTAAAAAATGAAAGGAGTTTTTTATGTGTTCAATAAAATGAAAAAAATAAGTCTTCTATTTTTTAGTAGCATTATTCTATTGTGCTATGTTTTGCCAACGCAAGTATTTGCATTTGGACCTTCTAGTAATACTATTTATCAAGGAATTGATGTCAGTGGCTATCAAGGCAATATCAATTTTAGAGAAGTCAAAGAAGCAGGAATAGACATTGTGTATATCAAATCAAGTGAAGGAAGTAATTACATAGATTCTCATTTTGAGAGAAACTATGAACAAGCTAGAGCAAATGGATTAGAAATAGGATTTTACCATTATGTGACAGCAAGAACAGAGGAACAAGCAAGAAGGCAAGCACAATTTTTTGTTTCTGTCATATCAGGAAAAGTAGCAGATTGTAAACTAGCCATGGATTTTGAAAGCTTTGGTAGTTTAAGCAAGGAGGAAATTAATCGAATAGGTCTTGTATTCTTGCAAACAGTAGAACAATTAAGTGGAAAAGAAGTCATTTTATACAGTAATGCCTATACAGCAAATAACATTTGGAGAGGGGAACTTACCAATTATCCATTATGGGTAGCACAATATGGTGTTAATGAACCACAGAATAATGGTACATGGGATAGTTGGGCAGGTTGGCAATATACAGATATGGGAGAAGTAAATGGTATTTCTACTTATGTAGATAGAAATAGGTTTACTGAAGCGGTATTATTAGATGATACGGCAACTGTTCCACCAGTAGAGCAACCAGAAAATCCAGACCAAGGAGAAGGTGAAGGTGGAAATGAACAGCCAACAACAAATACTATGGAAATTACCATTCAGTGGGGAGATACTTTATCAGAGTTAGCAATTCAATATCATACAACTGTGGCAGAATTAGTAAGATTAAATGATATTCAAAATCCAAATTTAATCTATGCAGGTGAAACCCTAATTGTCCCATCAGCAAATGAACAGACAGGGCAAAGTCAGGTTTACACAGTAAAAAGAGGAGACACATTATCAGAAATCGCAATGAAATATGGTACAACAGTGCAAGCAATAGCACAAGATAACAATATATCCAATGTTAATTTAATTTATCCAGGACAAAGACTTGTTATCAGAGATACTTGTAGATATGACTGCGGACATAGAATTTATACTGTAAAACCAGGAGATAGCTTATGGACAATAGCAAGAAGATATAACACTACAATTGCCAATATTGTAAGATTAAACCGAATTCAAAACCCAAGACTTATCTATCCAGGTCAAATATTTAGAATTTAAAATAGTACCATTATTTTTGCCACTAAAAGTTTCAGTGCATGGAACTTTTTAACAAAAGTGAATAGTTTGGTACAAAATTATGTCTACTTTCATAAGATATATTATGATAAATTTAATAGGAGGTACTTATGAAAGAAGTATTAAAACTAAAGAATGTTAGTAAAAAGTACCAAGCAAAAAATGGTGAAATAGAAGCTTTACGAGATATCAGTTTTAGTGTAGAAGAAGGAGAATTCATTAGTATTATAGGACCTAGTGGATGTGGTAAATCTACTCTGTTATCTATCATTGCAGGCTTAGAACCAAAAACATCAGGAGAAATTGAGATAGATGGTGGAATAGGGTATATGCTACAAAAAGATAGTTTACTAGAATGGAGAAATATTTATGATAATGTAGTATTTGGATTAGAAATTGGTCATAAAAAGACAAAAGAAAATGAGGAATATGTCAAACAATTGCTTATTAAATATGGTTTATATGATTTCAAAGATAAATATCCAAACCAATTATCAGGAGGAATGAGGCAAAGAGTAGCATTAATTAGAACTTTAGCCATTAAACCTAAAATTTTGTTATTAGATGAAGCATTTTCAGCATTAGATTACCAAACCAGAATTATGGTTACCAATGATATCTTTCAAATTTTAAAAAATGAAAATATGACAGCTGTAATTGTGACACATGATATATCAGAAGCAATCAGTATGTCAGACAGGGTGATAGTATTATCAAAAAGGCCAGCAATTGTAAAACAAATTCATACCATTGATTTTGAAATGGAAAATAGAAACCCAATTAACTGTAGAGAAAGTTCAAAATTCAGCAAATACTTTGACACCTTATGGAAGGAGCTGGATGTGCATGCATGAAAAAAACATATCAGAAGACAGAAAAAAATACTTAAGAAAAATAAAAAAAGAGAAAATTGCCATTATTGTAACACAATTGCTCATTGTTATTGTCTTTATTGCAGGCTGGGAAATTCTTGCCAATCAAGGAGCAATTGATAGCTTTATTACAAGTCAACCTTCAAGAATATTAGATACCTTTTTAAATTTATCATCTAACGGACTACTAGAACATTTAGG
>CALXQF010000108.1 GCA_944390505.1 uncultured Clostridia bacterium
ATGCGAATAGTCTGCTCCGTTAAGTTCTTCCAGATTCTTTATTCCCTTTTACTGTAATATGATAATTCAATTTTTGATTGATATAACCTGCATATTTTTTAAATTCTTTGCCATGATTATTACAAAATGGGATACAATGAATTAATTCATGTGCAATAGTATCTTTAATAATTTCATCATTTAACTGCATTACCCATTTACTTATTTCAATATGATGAAGATAGAATTTTTCATATTTGATTGTTTTGTGATAACCTCTTCTTTGTATGATTTTATAATTTTGGTCTGGCTGTTCTTGTTTACAACAACCATATCTTTTACTTGCTCTCTTTGATATTTTAATATCAATATTTCCTATAATTTTTTTATCTTCCATATTGATCCCTATTGATTTTAGTTCATTAATACATTCTTGATATAGTTTTGTTAATTTTTCTTCCATATTTGTTTTCATTCCTTTGTTTGGACATAAATTAAGTTAATTGATTTTTGGATAACAATCTTACTTTTGAAAAGTCTTTCTTAAAATTCCGCTGGAGCTTGTATTTGCTCTTATCATGAATTTTATAAGTATAAAAAGATCCGCTAGTAAAATCAGCGGAAATGAGTGGTTATTCTTGCGTATTAAGATCATCTACGATAGATTTGAGAAATAGGAGAAGATCTTCTTTCTCTGTCATCCGCTTCATTTTCTCACTGTTGAAGTCAGAAATGTTGCCACTCATGTTATCAACTCCTTATATGAAGTAGTTTTATTGTATCATAAATGAGAGTGAATCGTAAAGGTTTATGTTAAGTTTCATAAGTCTATGTGAATTTTTATTTCGAACTTTACTTTTTACCAAAAGAAATATATAATTTTTTTATTCAATACATAAAGGAGGAAGAAAAATGAAATTACAAAATAAAGTGGCTATTGTCACAGGTGGTGCCATGGGAAATGGTTTAGGAATTGTAAAAGTATTTTTGAAATATGGTGCAAAGGTAATTATTTTTGATTATTCAGAAAAATTAAATGATACTATTCATGCATTAAAAGATGAAGGATACGAAGTAGATGGCTACTTAGTTGACATCCGTGATAGTAAGAAAATTAGTGATGCTGTTAACAAAGTAATAGAAAAATATCATCAGATTAATATTTTAGTGAATAATGCTGGCGTGGCAAAATTAACTCCATTTTTAGAAACAACTGATGAAATTAGAGATTTTCATTTTGATATTAATATTAAAGGTACTTGGAATGTATCAAAAGCTGTTGTTCCATATATGAAAGAAGGTAGTGCAATTGTTAATTTATCTTCTGTTACAGGAACAATGGTAGCAGACACAGGAGAAGTGGCTTATGCAACTACTAAAGCTGCTATTTTAGGATTTACAAAAGGTTTAGCTGCTGAAGTTGTTAATCAAGGAATTAGAGTTAATGCAATTCTTCCTGGTTATATTATGACTCCCATGGTAGAAGGAATTGCAAAAGATTCTGATAGTAGCAACCCAGCTTCTGTTGTAGAAGGAATTGCAAAAGGAATTCCTATGAAAAGACTAGGTACTATAGAGGAACTAGGTGAACTTGCTGCGTTTTTAGCTAGTAACGAAGCTTCTTATTTAACTGGTCAAAGCTATGTAATTGATGGTGGATCTACTTTACCAGAAACAATGAGTGTTGGAGTTTAAGCAAGCTTTCCTTTTATTTTTAACGCTTTGCTTATATTCTTCTATTCTGAAATCAATTGTGGGTACCATTTCTTTTTGTTTTATCATTTGGATAAACTGTTGAATTGTTACCCACTTTGCTTCTATTGCTTCTTTGTTCTATCATCTGATTAGTTTTAGTATCAGTGAAGTTATCGATGTTGCTACTCATACTATCAGCACTTTATTGTATCAAAAGCGCAAAGGTTTCTGTTAAGTTTGTGTGGTTTGAAATATCTTCCTATCAAACTTTGTACATAATTTTTCAATATATTCATATCGTTTCAAACAATCTTTCCAAGTTGGGTTTATTTCATCTACTCCATAAATAATACCCGCTAGTCCACCAGTGCAAGCTCCAATTGTGTCAGTATCATTACCAAGGTTAATTGCACCAATAATAGCCTGATTAAAATTATCAGTATTTAATAGTACCCATATTGTTGCTTCTAATGTATCTACAATATAACCTGTAGATTTTATTTCATCTATATTTAACTTAGAAATATCATTTTTTAAGATTCTTTCATATCTATTAATACTATTTTTTGTAAACATTGAATAGTCTAGGTTTTGAATATATTGATATGCACTATATTTTCCATCTCCATATAATAGTCTAATCGCGTAAATAGTATAAATATAACATCCTAAAATGCTAATTTCATGCCTATGTGTAATAGAAGATACATCTTTTACGATTTCCAACACTTCATCTTCTGTCATTCTACTAAAAGTACTACTTTTATGATAGCAATAATATGCTACTGGTAATATTCTCATTAAAGAACCATTTCCATTACTTAATTCACTATTTTCTCCACAATCTGTTGGATTATTTCTATTTTGTTCATATTTCGCTAATGCATATAATACTGTTCTTCCGATGTCAAACACTTGATGATTAGCTGTATATTCTGCTTCTTTAAACCATTTTAAGAAATTATCTGCTATATCTTGATAATTCATTTTTCCTGTACTTTTAATAGCATCTATTGTTGCTAATGTCATTGATGTATCATCAGACCATGTACCTTTGGGCATGTTGTGACTCCCAAATTCTTTCATTTCAGTAACAGGGTCTTCTAGTAGTTTTTCTCTTGGCATAAATTCTAAAGGCACCCCCATTGCATCTCCAATTGCTAAACCTAAAATTCCATTTAAACTGTTTCTTATGTATTGATCTACTATTTGATGTAGTTTCATCCATATATTTTCTACTTCTTTTGGTTCATCTTCATAGCCTTTTATATAATATTTTTTATTGAGTTGTTCTACATATAGACTCCAATTTTTACCATCCATAATAGAATTGTTTTGATATTTATTTTTGGATAATTTATCTAAATTAATTGAATTTATATATTCGATTAGTTCATTTATTAAAATATTACTATCTATATATCTTACTTGTAATTTGCTGTCCATATTTGTTTTCATGCGAATATCTTCATTATTAAATTCTATTGTTTCATATTCTTTTATATATTGGTCTGCATTTGGTATACCGTTAGGGATTGCAGAATGCAATACTTCTAATTTATATTTTATATCATCATTTTTCTTTGAGATTTTATAATAATATCCTCCTCCGAAAAAAGATTGTGAATAGTACCCAATTATCATATTTTTTACTTCCTTTTATCCATATGTTTAATTTTTTAATGTTTCCTGTAATGTGCTTATTTTTCCTTCCATCTTGTTATTCTTTTATTTGCTTCATCCCACCTTATTCCACAATTTAAGCACCAATAGTCTCTTGTACAATCTGAATGAGTTGCCCATGGATTACTATAAAGTCCCATTTTGGCAAATTTCTTTTTTTCTTGTTCTTTTTGAGATTTACTTCCATTCAATAATCTATAATATAAGTCCCCTGCATATGTCCTTACAACATATTTACCATTGCAATTTGGACATTTTAAATTTGGTGGATTATTTTCAATTTTCCCCTGAACACTTGTTGCTATTTCAAAAATGAATTTATATTTTTCTGTTTGTTTTGAACAAAAGTCTTCTTCTAGCTTTTGTGTAACTTCTTTTAGGTTTCGAAATTTCATACTTAAAATTTTTTCAATTTCATCATTATTTAGAATAATTTGATATTTCAAAATAATCACTCCTAAAAGCTATTTTGCTAAAATTATTGTTTATTTTTTCTGTATTGCTTTCATTAGCATGAAGTTTTCTATATGTTGTATGGTAAAGTTTTTATTTAGTTTTCCGTTTCTTTAAATATTTCTCTATATAATCTAATATTTGTTCCGCAGTTTCTCCTATTTTCTCAAATTATATCATGAATTTTAAGAATTTGGAATGATTTATAAAAAACAAGTTAAGTTA
>CALXQF010000109.1 GCA_944390505.1 uncultured Clostridia bacterium
TTTGTACCCTTTGAATTTTCTGTTCCTATGCTTGCATACCAATCAGCTCCATTTAAAATAATTTTGGTAATATTCGCATATGTTTCTACATTATTAATCAAAGTTGGTTTTCCCCATAGTCCAGAATTAGCAGGGTATGGTGGTTTTACTCTTGGTTGACCACGTTTTCCTTCAATCGATTCTAGTAATGCGGTTTCTTCTCCACAAACAAAAGCACCTGCACCTAGCCTAATATCTACATCAAAATAAAATCCACTATCAAAAATATTTTTACCAAGTAATCCATATTCTCTTGCTTGTTTAATTGCTACTCCAAATCTTTCTACTGCAATTGGATATTCTGCTCTTACATAAATATATCCTTGTGTTGCTCCAATGGCATAACCTGCAATTATCATGGCTTCTAAAACACAGTGTGGGTCTCCTTCTAAAATACTTCTATCCATAAAAGCGCCTGGGTCTCCCTCATCTGCATTACATACTACATATTTTTGGTCAGATTCTACTACTCTTGTTAGTTCCCATTTTTTACCTGTTGGAAATCCAGCTCCCCCTCTACCTCTTAAACCAGATTTTTTAACTGTTTCAATTACTTCTTCTGGTGTCATTTCTAATAACACTTTTTCTAATGCTTTATATCCATCAAATGCAATATATTCTTCTATATTTTCTGGGTCAATCCTTCCACAGTTTTGCAAGGCAATTCTCTTTTGTTTTTTATAAAAAGTTAACTCATCTAGCTTTTGTACCTTTTTTCCATCAATGTCTTTGCAAAGTAAACGTTCTACTACTTTACCTTCCATAATATGAGAGGTAATAATTTCCTCACAATCTTCTGGAGTTACCATTGCATAAAAAGTATCCTCTGGACGAATAATCACAATAGGACCTTTTGCACATAAACCAAAACAACCAGTTTGGATAACACGAACATTCTCTAAATTCTTTTCTTGTATAATTTCTCTGAAAGTCTCTATAATTTTAGGTGATTTGGAAGAAGTACATCCAGTTCCATGGCATACTAATATGTGTTTTTCTTTTGTACCTACTTGACTATTTACTCTAATGTCTAATTCTTTTCTTTTTTCTTCTCTTATTTTTTGAATTCTATCTAAAACTTCCAATTTTTCTACTCCTTTTCACTTATCTACTTTTTTATTTTTATCTCTATCAATACTTCAATTAAATATATTGCGACACCAAGGTCAAACGTTGCAATATATTTAATTGTATAAATAATACTAGAAGAAAAATTACTCGAGCTTATCTAAAACCTCATCTAATTTTTTGACTGTTGCCCTTCCATATACTTCACCATTTACTGTGAAAACTGGTGCAATTCCACATGCTCCTACACATCTAGTAGCATCAATTGAAAATTTACCATCTTTTGTGGTTTCTCCTTCTTTGATTTGTAATCTTTGTTTCAAACGTTCCATAATTTTTTCAGAGCCTTTTACAAAACAAGCTGTTCCAAGGCATACAGAAATAGCATATTTGCCCTTTGGTTTTAAAGTAAATCTAGAATAAAAAGTGATAACTCCATAAATTTCTGCCATTGGTATGGATAGATACTCTGAAATTTTGGTTTGTGCAATTAATGGGATATATCCATATTTCACTTGTATTTCATTTAAAATTGGAATCAAATTATCTTTTACAGTTGTATATTGATTTAAAATTTCTTGTATTTCTTTCTCTAATTTCATTTCCATACAATTACAGGTTTGTTTTTCTTCTCCCATCATTTTCTTCCTTTCTATTTTTCTATATTGTATTTTGTTTGCTTCTATAAAATTCTTCTTTTTATTTGCAGTATATCACATTTCGTTTTTTTTGAGAAGTATTTTAGAAAGATTGATAAATTAAAAAAAATATTTGTTCATATCGCTTGATTTTTACAAACAATTGTTTTATAATGTATTTATACTTTTAAAGGATGTGATAATATTGAAAAAAGAAATGATAAAAACTAAAATAATAGTACAAAACACACCCATCAATGTAATTAGAGTTGATGAAACAGATTTTATCTCCTTGACAGATTTAGCAAAATATCAAAATTCTAGCGACCCATCTTTTACTGTAAAAAACTGGTTACGAAAAATTAGTACAATTGACTATATAGGTCTTTGGGAACAATTACATAATTCTAATTTCAATTTGGTCGAATTCGACCAAATTAAAAATGAATATGGTAAAAACTCTTTTGCCATGTCTCCTACTCAATGGATAAAAAGAACGAATAGTATTGGTATTATTTCTAATAGTGGACGATATAGTATTGGAACATTTGCACATCCTGATATTGCTTTTGAATTTGCTAGTTGGCTAAGTCCAATGTTCAAATTATATTTAATTACTGAATTTGAAAGACTAAAAATGAATGAGTCTTATCAAAATAAAATCGAATGGTCTGTAAAAAGAGAATTATCTAAAACTAATTATATTATTCATACAGATAGTATCAAAGAATTTATTGTACCCACTTTAACCGAAAATCAAAAACAATATGTATATGCAAATGAAGCTGACGTTCTAAATGTTGCTTTGTTTGGTATGACAGCAAAAGAGTGGAGAGACAATAATCCTAATTTAGATGGGAATATTCGAGACCACACAGATATTTTACACTTGGTTGTTTTAGCAAATCTTGAAAACTTAAATGCTGACATGATTACAAGTGGTCTTTCTCAAAGGGAAAGAATTGTCAAATTAAATAATACTGCAAAAAAACAACTGCAATTGCTAAAAGATAATGCCGGTATTCATAAGTTAGAGCAAATAGACCAGCAGTTAGAGCTAAAATAAATTAATAAAAGAAGCATCTATTCTTCTGATGCTCCTTCAAATTCTATATCACTATCAATTGGACAAATTTGAATAAAAGTTTTTCCATCATTTACTTCTATCTCATTTCCTTCTAAATCTTTATATACTGTTTTTTCTGATCTTTCTGTTTTTTCACAAGTAATTGGAATATATTTTCCATTAGTAATATAGTAACCATCTAATTTACCAATATTATCAATTACTTGTCTTCCTGTACTAGATCCATCTGATGAATTCTCACATTTGGTAATAATAATATTTTTTACCTGAACAGATTTATTTGTATTCCAATCTAATTGTTCTTCATCTCTAGAATATCTGGTATATGTTTTTGTTTCTTCATTATATTCATATCTTACTGTATTATAGACGGAATATGGTATTGTTACTACATAGGCGTCATTTTCTTCACCTTCTAATTCTACTTCTTCTACTACATAGTTTAATACAGTTCCTTTGTTTGTGGTAGTTCTATAGTCTTCTCGTTCAATAATTTTTTGAATTTGTTCAGAAGAAGTCACTGCATTATGTGGTGCATAACGACTACTATCTCTCCAGAAATAAGAACCACTTTCATAAATACCATTAATATCAGCAATCCCTAAAGTAGTAATATCTGACTTTGCTTGTGGACTTTGTCCATAATGTACATAAATAGCATCATTCTCTAAAGCATAATCTAAAAAATAATGTCTTGCGCTTCTTAATGGACCTATTCTATCTAGTTCTTTGTCTTTCATTAAGGCCATTAGTCTTGTTTCTCCACCTTCTACAATAATCTCATAGACTAAGTCTGCCTGCTCTAAACCTGCTTGTGGCATTGCATTAATATTATTATCTATCATAAATGCAATTGGTCTTGAATTTCCTGCAAATGTTTTTGGCTGAGGTTCTTCTACTTCTTGATTTTGTATATTTTCTTCTCCAGCATTTCCAGTAGTTTGTGTGTTTTGACTATCTTGCCATATTCTCATTGCTAATAATACACCTGCTACAATTACTAAAATAACTAAAATAATAACTAGTATTTTTGCTCCACCTTTTTGACTATTTACCTTTTGAGCAACACCATTTTCCATCGGTATACTGCCTCCTCACTATTTTAATTTTATTGTTTAAACTCTATATATTGTAAAAGTGCAGACCGCGTAAGCGACCAAACGAGCAAAGCGAGTGCGAATTGGAGCAATTTTCCTACTAG
>CALXQF010000110.1 GCA_944390505.1 uncultured Clostridia bacterium
TATGAAAGAATTTCTAGAAATTTTCCAAACATACCATTTCCAAATGGTTGGAAGGCAAATTACAGGGGTGTAGATTTAAATTTACAATTTCCAGCGGGTTGGGAAAATGCCAAAAGAATAAAGTTTGAACAAGGATATAATAAACCATCACCAAGAGACTTTGTAGGAGAAGGACCATTAACTGAACCAGAGTCACTTGCTATTTATAATTTTACATTAGCACATAATTTTGCATTAACCATTTCTTATCATACACAAGGGCAAGAAATTTATTGGAATTTTCAAAATATCAACCCACCAAATGGTTATGAAATAGGGCAAAAATTTGCACAGGTAAGTGGATATTTATTAACAGAGGTTCCTTACAATTCTAGCTTCGCAGGATTCAAAGATTGGTATATTCAGAACTATAATAGGCCAGGATATACCATAGAAGCGGGAATAGGGGAAAATCCACTTCCAATTTCTCAATTTGAACAAATTTACTCTGATAATGAAGGAATATTAGTATATGGAATGAGCGTATAACTTTCAATGATAAAATATATTTTTAGAGTGAATAATAAAAAATATAGTGAATTTCTTGTTACATTCACTATATTTTTATTCATATTATTGAAAACATGTAATAATATCTGAATCTCATAAATAGATTCCTAAATAAGATAAAACAAATGACACAACGTAGAAAATACCTATAATTAAAGCATATTTCCAAAAATAAGACTTATTTTCGCCTTCATCTGATAATTCTTTAATTGCAAAATATAAAAGAACAGTAGATAAAATGCTACAAAATCCTGAAAAATAAGATGTTAGTTTTAAAACGCCGGAACCCAAAATGGTTAGTAAATTAACAATACTTGCAATTACAACAGGAATTTCAGCCACAAGAATAGTACTAGCAATTGTTAAAAAGGATTTATTTTTATTCTTCTTAAATCCATAAACTAAACCAGATAATACTAAGACTGTAAGAATTGGAACAAGTAGTTGCTTAATAATATTTAGTATATTAGGAAATAAATTTCTAAAGAAACGCTCAAAACTTCCATAAGTTCCAAATAAATAGGTACTTGCAATATCAAAGATTTCTGCAACAAATAATACAACAAGCCAAACAACAAAAATAATAATGGCAATTTTTACAAAACTATTTTTAGAATCGTTTGCAACTTTTCTAATGCTCTCTAATGGATTTTTAAAAAAATCAGAGAAGAAACCTTTTGCTGCTTGGGTATCTTTTTTAAAATTAGTGTTTTGAAAAGTATTTTTTACTTCATTCATTGTTTGCTGTGTTTCTTGTTTTACTTCATTTGCATTTACATTAAAATTCATATTTGCATTTTGGTCGTTTGAAGAATTATTATTTTGATTTTCTTCCATTTTTATCATCCTTTCTTATTAACATAACACAATTAAACTACAAAATTGAAAAAAAGTAAATAGATATAATAAAATATACACCATTATCTGAAAAATTATTCGTAAATAAAAATATTTTTTACAAAATGGGGTATCATAAAAATATAAGAATGTGATAGAATAAAAATGCAACAATAGTGTGAATAAAAAACTAGTAGAAATAAAGGAAGGAGAGAAAAAAATGGATAAAAAACAAGCAGAGGAGTTAAAACAAAAGTTATTTAACAAAAAAGAAAATGGGTGGAACTCCAAAAACGAAGAGGAGAAAAAAGCCATTTTTGAATATGCAGAAGGATATATGCAATATATGAATCAGTCAAAAACAGAAAGAGAAATTATTGCCAATTCTCAAAAAATAGCAGAACAAAATGGTTTTCAAAATATAGAAAATTATTCTACTCTAAATAAGGGAGATAAAGTGTATTATAATAATCGTGGAAAAAGCATGTATTTAGCTGTAATTGGTGAGGAACCAATAGAAAATGGATTAAATATCATTGGTGCTCATGCAGATTCTCCAAGATTGGACTTAAAACCAAATCCTCTTTATGAAGATTCGGAATTTGCTTATTTGAAAACGCATTATTATGGAGGAATTAAAAAATATCAATGGACTACAATTCCACTTGCGATTCATGGTGTTATTGTGAAAACCAATGGAGAAAAAGTAGTAGTTAACATAGGAGAAAATGAAAAAGACCCTATTTTTACCATAACAGATTTATTACCACATTTAGCACAAGACCAAATGAAGAAAAAATTAGCAGAGGCAATTGATGGAGAAGACCTTAATTTGTTAATTGGAAGTATGCCAATTGATGCAGATGTATCTGAAAAAGTAAAACTAAATATTCTTCAAATTTTAAATGAGAAATATGGAATTGTAGAAAAGGATTTGTTAAGTTCTGAAATTGAACTAGTTCCAGCAATGCCTTGTAGAAGTATGGGATTAGATTATAGTATGATAGCAGGATATGGACAAGATGATAAAATTTGTGTATATGCTTCTTTAACAGCATTAATGCAAATTCAAAATCCTTTCAAAACAGCAGTATGTATTATTTCAGATAAAGAAGAAATTGGAAGCATGGGAAATACTGGTATGGAATCACATGAATTTGATACTTTTATTTCAGAAATTTTAAATAAATTACAAGTGAACAAACCAAACTTATTAGATAAAGTATTTTGCCATTCTAAAATGTTATCAGCAGACGTAGATGCAGCATTAGATCCAATCTATGCAAATGTATCAGAAAGAAATAATGCTTCTTATTTAGGAAGAGGGATAGCACTTAACAAATACACAGGGGCAAGAGGAAAATCAGGAGCATCAGATGCCAATGCAGAATTTGTGGCAGAAGTAAGAAAAATATTTGAAGATAATGATATTCGCTATCAAATGGGAGAACTTGGAAAAGTAGATGTTGGAGGAGGAGGTACGATTGCCTATATTTTAGCCAACAAAGGAATTGATGTTATTGATTGTGGAGTTCCGGTACTTTCTATGCATGCTCCATATGAAGTAACTAGTAAATTAGATTTACACGAAGCATATAGAGCATATATGGCGTTTTGGAATCATTAAACTAAAACCAAGATGAAAACATTAATAAAGTATATTTTTATTATTAAGGAAGTGGTTTATTAAAGACAATATTGTGATGACTAAAAAAGTGAATTTCAATAACAGTAAAATATAAAAAGGGCGTCTATTATAGATCGCCCTTTTTGAGGTTCATTTACTACTGTGGTTAAGCCACAAGTTGCATTGCCGATTGATTCCATCACAATTTTTGTCAGGGCACAAGTTGCTGTTTTTTAATGCACAAGGGATAATGGTAGTTTTAGAACCAATCTTTTTCTGTTCCATAGTTGTCCCTCCTTCTATGTTGTTATAATAATATATATGCTAATACAAATGAAAATAGAACAAAAAAATGGGATCAGCATTATGCTGATCCCATTCGCATTAACGAACTGAGTGGAATCCGCTGAAACAGGCTGGTTTTGTCTGCAAAGATGGATCCCAGGAAAAAGAAGATCCTTTTAAGCCACGGTTTTTGCAATGAGAATTGATTCTACATTCCTCACAAGTGGGCTCTACAAAACAACGAGGAGGTGTTTCGATGGGAAAAGTAGGAGTAATTTTCTTATCCCGCTCTCCTGAAGCACAGTAGTACCAAAAACTACAACTGGCACAAATTGCTTCCTCAAAACATGTTTTGTCACTCACTGCAATACCAGTGTCCTTATTGACACAGTGTAATCTGCGAGAACAGACTTTGCACCGCATCTGTTTGAGTTCTTCTTCCGTATACTCTTTTCTTTTCATGCAAATAACCTCCTATATTTTTAGGCTAAAGATAATTATAGCACAAAAAAAGGAGAAAATCAAATTTTAATAAGAAAGAATATGATATGGATATGAAAATTAATACACTTTTTTGACATACTACAGCATAGAAGAAATAGAAAATAAAAAACCTTGATAACTATTGAAATCAAGGTTTTTCTTGTGGTGAGCCAGGAGGGATTCGAACCCCCGACCCCAGGCTTAGAAGGCCTGTGCTCTATCCAACTGAGCTACTGACCC
>CALXQF010000111.1 GCA_944390505.1 uncultured Clostridia bacterium
AAATTTTCATACTCTTGATTAGTCATAATTGTTTCATTATCCCCATTATATGTAGGAAATGCAGGTCTAATTGAACAATATATATGATTGTCTAAAATAAAATTGTAAATATCTCGTTCATGCCCTATATTATTTTTTGTTACTGTCATAATGATTCCAAATTTTGTTTTAGTGTTATTTAATAACTTTATAGTTTCAAATACTTTTTTGAAAGAATTGGTATTATTTTTATAAACTCTATTTGCATTTTGAAATTCATCTGATCCGTCTAAACTAATGCCTATCGACACATTATATTTTTTAAAAAGTTCTATTATTTCTTCCGATAATAATGTTCCATTTGTTTGTACAGATAATGCTATTTTTCCAATTTTTTCAGTTAAGGCTCTAAAAAAAATATTATAGGTAGTTGCTGATATTAGCAAAGGTTCTCCGCCATGCAATATAACTTTAGTTACATCATTTGTATTAATTCTAATTTTTTGAATATAATCTACAATATGATTAATATTTTCTAAAAACATTCTATCTGATGCCTCGGGATGATGACCATTTTCTTTATCATAACAATATTTACAAGCAAGATTACAATTATTGGTAGTTCTTAAAATAATAGTTGGATTTTTCATTCCTCTTTTTCACCATACTATCTAGCATCATGATATCTGTTATCATCATAATCATCATATCTATCATCATATCTATCACTATATCTATCATGATAATAGCTATCATTATAATTATAGGCTTTACTTTGGTTACATTGACTGTCTTCAAGATATTCATCAATTAATTCTAATACTCTTTCATTTAATATTCCTTTCATGATTACCTCCTAGTATAAATTTCTATTAAAGTATAATACGAAAAAGTCTTTTTGTCAACTTGCAATAAAAAAATGTACAAATCATCTATTACATTAGTAGAGTATATTGTACATTTCCTTTTGCATATATTAAATACCTAATAACTTCACTTCCACATTTTCCATTCTATATTTTTGAGTTTCTTCATCTAATTTAAAATCTACTAATGTTTTTTCTAAGGTCTCTTCATTTTGTCTTAAATCAGTAGTGAAATATAGTTTGATATTACTAATTTCTAAATGGTTCATTACAATAACCTTAAAGCTTTCTGCCATATGTTTTTCATCTTCACAAACAAGAATTAATTGTGGTAATCCCATATAACCTGAATCACCTACTTGAAAGTTTTCGTAGAAATCTTTATATAGTTTCATTTTATCAACCAACTTTTTCTCCCAATCCTCTTCTCTACGAATGACTTCAAATACAAATTCAATCGATTTATTATTTTTGGTTAACTTCACACTTCCACCACTTGCTTTAAAAGTTTTTCCTGCTTGTTTTGCTGTAAAAGATGGCTTTGGTGTATAGGAATCAAAAGCTTTTACTTTTCTTAAATAAGCAATTAAAGTTTGATTTCCTGCCAATCTCTTTTTTATCATAGGAACTGGTTTTGTATTATCTGTTGGTTGCCATTTACATTCAATTCCTCTTGAATTCAATAAATATTTTCCCATTTTTTCTAAACAATAAATTCTATAAATCCCTTTTCCATCTTCTGAATCAAAATAATATCTAGTTAAAATTTTTGTTTTTACTAATTGTTCTAGCTTATTATTCAACTTATCTTGTGAACCCACATCAATTCTTTTCCATTCTAACATTTGGAACAATTGTCTTGAAGTAATAAACTCAAATTCATTTACTAACTCCATAATAGCAAAATGAATATCTGTGATATGTCCAATATTAATTCTATGGATAATTTGGTTCATAGATACATATCCATCTTTTCCATCAAATACTTTTAACTCTCCTTCACGAATTGCAAAAGGTGATACTGTTGCTTTAATTTCATTATCTTCTACCATTTTCTTTTTCCCCCTCTTAGTTTTACTAAAACCAAAAAATTTTTGTTTTGTGCACTGCTTCAAAACATTCCTACTCTTTATATATTAGCATATAATATTATGTTTGTCCATTTTCTGTTAAAATTTTCATTGCTAGATAATTTATTTGTTTAAACGTTGTAATATATAGAGTTTGAACTTCATTTAAACCATTATTTAATAAAGCTCAATCTGCTTATTTTACCAATAAACTTTTTATTTCTTCTGATTTTAAATATCTCCATTCTCCTAATTTCAAATCCTTTACTTCAATATTACCAATTTTACTTCTATGTAATGCTAAAACTTTTTCTCCTACCGCTTCACACATCTTTCTTACTTGCCTATTTTTTCCTTCGTGAATAGTAATTTGTATTCTAGATATTTCTTTTTCTTCATCTATTTTCATTATTTTTACTTCTGCTGGTTTTGTAATATAGTCTCCTATATCTACACCTTTTTGGAGTTTTTCTATTTCTTGCTGTGTAATAATTCCTTTAACAGTTACTTGATAAGTTTTAGAAATTTCATGTTTTGGGTGAGTAATTTGATAAACAAAATCTCCATCATTACTTAATAGCAAAGCTCCTGAAGTATACATGTCTAATCTTCCTACAGGAACAACAGATACCTTACAATCTTTGATTAGTTCCATCACAGTTGGTCTTTGAAATTGGTCTTGTACTGTTGTTACATAACCAATTGGTTTGTTCAATAAAATATAAACTTTTTCGACTTGTTTTTTAATTACTTCACCGTTATATTCTACAGTATCTTTCTCTGGATTGATTTTTGTTCCTAACTCTTGTACTACTTTTCCATTAACTTTTATTTTTCCTGCTAAAATTAATTCTTCTGCTTTTCTTCTTGAACATATGCCTTGATTTGCCAAAAATTTTTGTAATCTTTCTTCCATTTGTTTCCTTTCATCTTTTTTGCATAAACTTTATACTCTTTATATTTATTTCTCAATGTTACTACCATATATTATAAGATGGATTTTTCTCTTAATTGCCCCAAAATCTCCTCAAAATATTGTGGTAATGGTGCTTCTATATGCTTTTTTTGTTTTGTAGTTGGATGAACAAACTCTAATGATTTTGCATGTAGCATTTGCCCTTCTACATCAAATTCATTTTTACCATTAGAATAAACCATATCCCCTACTACTGGATAACCTATTTCAGCCATATGCACTCTTATTTGGTGAGTTCTACCTGTATCTATTTTGATTTCTAATAAAGTGTATTTTTCAAATCTTTCTAATACTTTAAAATGAGTCACTGCCTCTTTTCCATTTTTCACAACTGCCATCTTTTTTCTATCTTTGGTACTTCTTCCAATTGGCATGTTAATAGTTGCTTCATTTTCAGGAACAATTCCTCTTACTAATGCGATATATTTTTTGATAATTTTTCGGCTTTGAATTTGATTACTTAATTCAATATGTGTTTTATCATTTTTAGCAATCATTAAAATTCCAGAAGTATCTTTATCTAACCTATGAACGATTCCAGGTCTTAATTCGCCACCTATTCCAGATAAATGTCCTTTGCAATGAGCCATAATGGCATTTACAAGCGTACCATCTGGGTTTCCAGCAGCAGGATGTACCACCATTCCTTTTACTTTATTAATTACTATCATATCATCATCTTCATACAGAATATCTAATGGAATTTCTTGCTCCTTCAAAGTTGTCTGTTTTGGCTCTGGTATTGTAATACTAATATTATCTCCTATTTGTAATTGGTAAGATGGCTTAGTATTTTTTTGATTAACTGTTACTTTTTCTTCTTCAATTAATTTTTGCACCATTTGTCTTGATAAATCTGGTATATTTACTGCAATATACTTGTCTAATCTCTCATTTGCTTTTGCTACTAAATTAATGATCTTTTCCACTAGTTTTTTCATCCCCTATTTCTATTACACTTATTTATACATCTATTCATTCTTGCTTCATTGTTTTTACTAAATATATGGTTCTTTTTCATCATCTCATTTCAACTTAATATATCCCAAAGTACAGACATAAAGAATCAAACATAGTAGCTTTGTTACGAAGTGCGAATTGGATCAATCTTACT
>CALXQF010000112.1 GCA_944390505.1 uncultured Clostridia bacterium
TACGTAAAATATACTTTATACTGCTTTCTTCTCATCAATAAAACAGGTAGCATAACAAGGATAATAGAAGATACTCCTATATAACTCCAATTATCACCATAAGCTGTTAATAAATTAATACTAAATAAACATTTATAATAGTCTAGTGAATACTGGCATATTGTTTCTTCTCCTGTTCTAGCAGAATTCAGAAACGCATAAATAGTTGGAAGTAGAATAATACTAGCAATTAAAATTCCAATTATATAAATGAAAATTCCTGAGCCTAACTTGCGAAAAAAATGCTTGATGCCCTCTTTTCTATATTCACAAAAATGTTGAATGATAGCATAAATAATCAGCATAATAGTATGCATATAGAAAAAGTAATAATTAGATATTGCAGAAATTGCTACCCAAACTGTGAGAAAAACTTTTTTATTTTCTTTTAATAATTTGTCTACTCCTAATAATAAAAACGGAAATAAAATCATTGCGTTTAAAAAGTAAGGATGTCTTACACCTGCAAATAGTGCAAAAGATGAAAAAGTATATAAAATAGCCCCTAATAAAATATTTTGATTAGGATTTTGATGATATTTGGCATATTGAATAAAAGCAATGCCTATAAAGTATAATCTTAAAATAATTAAACAACTATAAACAATTTCTAAAGATTGTGTTGGAAATAACAAGATCAAATAGGCAAATGGATCTCCTAATACATAATAAGAATATTGACCTATTACGTCCATTCCTAATCCCATTTCCCATGAAAACAAATCTAATCCATTACTTGGATTAGAAATAAATTCTTGTAATGCTTCATGAAAGTCTTTTAAGATAATAAAGTGCTGTTTTAGTCCATCTGCTTGCCATATAAATGTTTTATCATTCATAAAAAAGATTGAAAAAATAACACCTACTATTATGACAAATAATATTGTATAAATAACATAAATATTCTGTTGTATCTTCTTCATCTTTGCCTCCAACTTTTTTGTTATTTTTTACAAATAATGTCATTTTTATTCAATCAGAGGCATAAAAAAAGAAATTCCTTGTTTCAAGAATTTCTTTTTGGTATGTTATGCTTTTATTCATTTAGTTAATACTTCTTTGCGTTTTCCGATCATCTGCTACTATCTTAAATTATTTTTCTAATTCTTTTTTGTTAACTCCTGATAAATTTTTTCCCTACAATTTTCTGTTTTAAAGAAGAAATCTTCCATTTTATTTCTGTATTTTTCTTCAACTTCAAAATCATGATTAATATAATACTCTATTTTATCAATTAGCTCTTCTGAAGTGTACATTACATCTCCAAAGGCTTCTTCTAATGGTAAGTCTAGTTTTCTATAAGTATGAAGTCCTGCTTGAAACTCTTTGCTATCTGGAACAAAATAAACAATTGGTATGTTATATTTTATAAAATCAAATTGGAAAGAAGAAAAATCTGTAATTAACATATCATATGAATTTGGTGAAACCTCTGCATCACTTAATATAATATTATCACTCATATAAGCATCAAAGATTTCTCTATAGCAGTTAAAATTAGGATGTAATTTAAATTCTAATATCACATTATTTTTTGCCAACACTTCTTTTAACTTATCTGATGTTAACAACTGCACATTTTTCTTATAAAAATTTGACTTTTTCATTTCAGAAAAATTAGGTTGTCTTTTTCTATTAATTAATTCACTTACCAAGTATTTTCTCCAAGAAGGTGCATAAATAATTTTTTTCTGTTCCCTTTTCTCACTTTTAACCTCTCCATTAATGTCAAACCTAGGCATTCCTGACATAATCAAATCTGACTCATTATATTTATAATTCTCTATAAAATTTTTCTTTTCAAATTCAGAAGATATTACTATTTTATCTATTTCGGTAAATTCCTTACCATAAAGTCTTAGCAAATTAGCATACAAAACACCATGTTGTAAATAAATTAATTCATAATGAATAATATCACGATACCATTTAATACTCCTTTTAAAAGGGCAATAAATACTTAATGCTACATCTGAAGTAATAATTTTATCAGCTTTTAAGAAATACATTTTATGTTTCAAAGAGCCAAATTTCATCAAATGTTTTTCATTAATTCCTTCAAATTTTTCTTTTGATAATTCTCCATCATATATATAATACCTATCAATTCCATCATCTATTTTAACATCATGCATAAATTGGTAATATCCATTATCATATAAGTTAGCTGCATCATAATAAAGCCAAATTGGTTTCTTTACTTTTATAGCAGCCTCCATCCATCTATAAACATTAACTTTTGGATTGATTACATTGTATCGTCTTTCATTTTCTAATTTGATATTTTTGATATCTTTTTTGGTTGCTTTTTGAATAATAAATATATTATTAGCTGGCTTGTATCTTACATAATATTGTTTGTTTTGTGTAAGAACCACATAGCGCTTTAAAGCCTCATTAAACACAACTCTTTCCGAAAAACGGTACTCTGGTTTTAATTTTGTATTTCCATCATTCACTAATGCATAAAATCCAAATTCTTGTATTTCCTCTATATTAAATTGGCATTCAAATTTATAGAACGAATTTGTTTTAATATCTGATTGATAGTGAGATTGAGCTGACGTTTCAACCTGTAGTTCTTCTTCTTTCATTGCATTTTGGTTTGTTCTATATTTCAAAAATATTCTTGGTCTTTCAAATTCGCAAAGAGGTGCTTTTATACAAGCTAAAATTCTAATGGTTTGTGATTTTTCTATTTTAAATCTCATAAATGCAATTTCTATCGTTTCTTTGCTATACAATACTTCGTTTTCACTCATAATAGTATAGATATGATCACCATAATAAGGTTGTAATTTCATATTTTTTAATTTAAAAATATAAAATTTATGATAAATAGACATAGATGGCATATTTAAAATAGTTCCATTTTCTACATAAGATAAAATATTTCTAATCCTATTAATTGCTTTATCAAATTCTTCTTTTTCATAATGATATGGAAATATTTCATCTGAACGGATTCTCCATCTTAAATTATTTAAAATAATAGCTTGAATATATCTAGGTATTTTTCCATTTTCTTCTTTAAAGTTCGCAATCAAATTTTCGTTATACTGTGTAATACTTTCAAACGTATAATATGGATTAGATTTATTTTTAGTAACTGATCCTACATTTTTTCTATAAATATAGGTAGCCTCTTGACAAAATCCAATCTTCTTCTTTCTCATTAGTACAGAAGTATCAAATGCTTCATCTTCTGAATAATCCATTTTCTTGTCAAAAAATATATTTTGTTCTCCAAGATTCTTTATCATTACATTAATCGTAGATTGTCCTAAATAAGGATTTTCCACTAAGTCATAAACTCCTGTTCCATTTTTATAAAATTTATATCGATAATGGTCTTTAGGTTTTGCCTTTTCATTTTCATAAATGGTCATTGGATAAGTTACTAAATCAATCTCTTCATAATGTTCATCAAAAAAGTCAATTAAATATTGAAGAGAATGATTTTCTAAAATATCATCTGAATCTAAAAATAATATATATTTTCCTTCTGCTTTTCTAATTCCAGCATTTCTTGCCTCTGATACTCCTGCATTTTGTTGGTTAATGCATACAATATTGTCGTGTTGTACCTGTAAATTTTCACAAATTTCTTTGCTGTTGTCTGTTGACCCATCATTGATTAAAATGATTTGTATTTTAGTAATATTGTAGGTTTGATTTAAAATTGATTGTACACTTTCTTCTACATATTGCTCTCTGTTATAAACTGGAATAATCACTGATACATCATATTTCCACATAATAATTGCTCCTTTTCTTCATTCCTTATATTTCATATTCTCTAATATCAAATTTACCAATCGTTTTGTGGCATTTTCTTCTAGATTTTCAATATATTTATGACAAAAATCTATTTCTTTTTGTTTATCATAATCATTATTTTTTATTAACTCAATCACTTCTTTCCATTGTTTGCAAATAGGCCCTGGCAT
>CALXQF010000113.1 GCA_944390505.1 uncultured Clostridia bacterium
TTTTATTGATATTAAATTTTATAAGTTAGAAATTACTTTTAAAAACTAAATTTCTTAATAATCTTAGAAAGGATTTTTTTATGGATACAATTTTTCATAAGCTAGAATACAATCAAATTATACAAATAATTGGACAATATTGCAAGACTTATCTTGGAAAAAAACTTTGCAAAAATCTACATCCAATTTTTCAATTCGAGGAAGTTAATGCTTTATTATTGGAGGTAAAACAGGCGAATTTAATAGTACATCAAAAAGGGGCTCCTCCCTTATTTGAATTAAATGATATAGAAGGACATTTAAAGAGATTAGAAAGCGGACAGTCTTTATCTGCTAAAGGTCTGATAGACATTGCCAAACTATTGACTGTATGTAGAGAATTACATTCTTACTTTTTTCAGGAGCAAAATTCTGATTTATCATCTGATTCTTATCAAGAAAACTTTTATATTGAAAGCAGTGAAAATTTTTCTAATATAGAGCAATATTTTTCTGACTTGTATAGTAACCCTTCCATTGAGAAGAATATTTTAGATAAAATTTTAGATGAAAATACTATTGCAGATAATGCCTCTAGTAAACTTTCTTCCTTACGCAAAAGTAGAAAAAGTATGGAGCAGGATATAAAGGATAAATTAAATCATCTCATTCATTCTAGTACCTATTCCAAATATTTAATGGATCCTATCATCACGATTCGTAATAGTCGTTATGTTATCCCTGTGAAAGAAGAATATAGAGATAAAATTAGTGGATTAATCCATGATACTTCTAGTAGTGGTTCTACTTTATATATTGAACCAACTAATATTTTTGAAATGAATAATAAAATTAATCACTTAAGATTAGAGGAAGAAGTAGAGATAGAAAAAATCTTACAGGCATTATCATCTTCTCTATTTCCCTATATTACTGAATTAACGAATAACCTAAAATTAGTGGGGTACATTGATTTACTATTTGCAAAAGTACAATATGGAAAAGTAACAAATTCTATAGAACCACAATTAAATCAAAGCAAATTAGTTCAGTTAGTACAGGCAAGGCACCCATTAATTCCAGCAGAGCAAGTTATTCCTATTGACATATCACTTGGTCAAGATTACACTGTATTACTTATTACAGGTCCAAATACCGGTGGAAAAACAGTGGCTTTAAAAACAGTTGGATTATTACTGTTAATGGCTTACTCTGGAATTCCTATTCCATGTAGTGAAAATAGCAGTATTGGTGTGTTTTCTAAAATTTTCGCAGATATTGGTGATGAGCAAAGTATTGAACAATCTTTAAGTACGTTTTCTGCTCATATGAAAAATATAGTGACTATTACGTATGAAGCAAATCACAATAGCTTGATTTTATTAGATGAATTAGGATCTGGCACTGACCCTGTGGAAGGTGCTTGTTTAGCAATTAGTTTGCTAGAATATTTTAAAAACATGGGCTGTTTAGCCATTTGCACTACTCATTATAAAGAATTGAAAGAATATGCTTTAGTAACAGATGGTTTTGAAAACGCTAGTTTTGAGTTTGATTTAGAAAATTTAAAACCTACCTACAAACTATTAATTGGTATTCCTGGAAAAAGTAATGCTTTTGCAATTAGTCAAAAATTAGGATTATCTGAAAATATTATCGCAAAAGCGAAATCATTAATAGAACAAGACCATGCTTCCATGGAGGAATTACTAAAAAATATATATGATGATCAACAAACTATTCAAAAATTGAAAGAGGAAACTAGTAAAAATGCTACTCAAATAGAACAATTAAGAAAGTCTTTAGAAAAAGAAAAATCACAATTAGAAGAGAAGAAAAAGGAAATTTTAGAAAAAGCAAAAACAGAGGCTAGAGAATTGGTACTAGATGCTAAAGATGAGGTTACTGAACTTTTAAAAAATAAAAATCAAAATTTGGATAATGTAAGAAATCAATTGAATAATAAATTAAAAGAATATGCTACTAATACTCATTTATTGGAAAACTCCCCTACTTCCTCTTATGCTTCTCTTCCTAAAGAAGATGTCAAAAAAGGTCTAGAAGTATGGATTCCTTCTTTGCAAATGGTTGGAACCATTTTAAGTTCACAGGTTGGTAAATCCAATGAAATACTAGTCCAAGTTGGGCAAGCTAAAATGAATTTGAAATTACAAGCATTGAGCAAAATGAACACCAAAAATTCTAATCATAATACTTTTAACAGTAATTCTTCTAAAGGCATTCCTTTGAGTGTAAATCATTCTAACCACAACATTTCTAATAATAAGACTTCTAGTAAATTTGGCAGTTCTGTAGCTTCTGGTAGTGTCCATCAGTTTACTAATACCAAATCTCAGTTTATTTCTTCTGAAATTAATGTTATTGGGGAAAATGTGGAAGATGCTATCCATGTGCTTGATAAATATATTGATGATTGTAGTATTGCAAAATTATCTCCCATTCGCGTTGTTCATGGGAAAGGAACTGGTAAACTTCGTGAAGGAATTCATCAATATTTAAAGAAAAATCCACATGTAAAGTCTTTTAGGCTTGGTACATTTGGTGAAGGTGAAATGGGTGTAACTGTAATTGAATTAAAATAAAATTCTGATTTTTTAGAAATTGTACTTTTATATATTGAAAACAAATTTGAACTTTGGTATAATTTCAAGTTGTGACTTCTAATGTTTGATAATTATCATCATTATGTCCAAAGAAAAAAGAAAAGATATGTTGATTGTTTCGTTCAAATGAAACAAAAATAATCATATCCCTATGAAAGGTTTGATAACATGAAAAAATTAGCAATCATCAATGCTTGCACAGATCTAGGAGTAAATGTAGATGGTGCTGAACTTGGTGCTCAAATTTTAACAAAAGATCTAGCATCAAGCAAAATTTCTCATACTTATACGGTGAGAGATACTAATCACAAAGAAACGGTTGACTTAAAAAAACAAAATATAAATAGAAAGGAAATTAATGATTTTGTAGAAGAATTTAATTATCTTTTGCTTGCTATGCATGAATCACATTTTGAAGAAAATATGTCAGATGAAGAAATCAACCGCTATTATCAAAAAATGCATAATTTAGTTTTGGCAGTAAAAGCTTTAGATTCTAAATGTGAAAAACGAAACTTACCACAAATTAATCAATTTAATGAAGAACTTTATCATACAGTTTTAAAAGTAATAGATGATGGCGAATTTCCGCTAACGGTTGGTGGAGACCACATTATTGCCATTGGTTCTAGTCTTGCTTCTTTACAAAAGCATGAAAATTTAGGCATTATTTGGTTTGACTCTCATGCAGACTTTAATACTTATGCTACTTCTGTTACAGGAAATCTTCATGGATTACCTTTAGCAGTAGCAACTCATTATGAAAAAGATATTTTGGCAGATTTCCATAAAGGACCATTCTACAATCCTAAAAATGTTGTTATTGTTGGTGGAAGAGATATTGATCCATGGGAATGGGGAAATGTTTTAGATGCTGGTGTTACTGTATTTTCTACTGAAGATATTCAAAAATATGGTGCTGATGAAATTTGTAAAAAGGCTTTTGCAATTGCTAGCAATGGAACAAATGGTGTACATATTAGTTTTGATTTAGACTTAATTGATCCACAAGTTGCGCCAGGTGTATCTGTTCCAGCAAAGAACGGAATTAATTTAGAACAAACTACTAATTTAGTAGATGAAATGGTAAAATATGCGGATAAAATAAAGTCTGCTGATTTAGTAGAATATAACCCTACTTTAGATAAAAATAATGTAACTGAAAAAATTGCAAAAATGATTTTAGATAAGTGGATTGAGAATTTTTAAAATTGAAAATTTATAACTTAAAAAGAAAAAATATAGTAAATTCTTTGTGCCTTGCTGGTCGCAACCTCCATAT
>CALXQF010000114.1 GCA_944390505.1 uncultured Clostridia bacterium
GGTCAAGCGGTTAAGACGCAGCCCTCTCAAGGCTGAATCATGGGTTCGATTCCCGTAGGGGTCACCAAAATAATATAATTAAACAATAAGCCGTGAGATTTTTCTCACGGCTTATTGTTTTTATGTGGGCTTTCGCACATTGTGTAAGAGCTTTTTAGTCTTCTTCTTCCTTTTGGATTTAGAAACAGAGGAAACTACAATAGGTGCAGAAATTTCCATAGAAACAGGAATTTTCTGAGAAGCTTGCATCTCCATGATAGAGCAAAGCTCTTGTAGAGGACTGCCAGGAACAATAGAAGATTTACGGCTCATAAAAAAGACTCCTTTAAAAAAATATTCGCACTTTGCGAAACTGATTGTATTATAACAAAAAAATATAAAAAAGTAAAGAAAAGAATTGACAAAACAAAAATTTGGTATATAATACAAATATACAAACAATGTTTCGTATTAAGGAGGACATATGATAAACACATTACATATTAAAAATGTTGGGATTATAGAGGATATATCCATTGATTTTAATGAAGGATTTAATGTACTAACAGGTGAAACAGGAGCAGGAAAAACATTATTAATTGGTTCACTGGCTATTTTAGCAGGTGGAAGATTTTCTAAAGAAATGATTCGAAATGGGGAAGAATACTCTTTTGTAGAAACAAGTATTTATTGCCCAAACCATGAAAAGGCAATTGACGGAAATATCATTATTTCAAGGGAAGTTCATACTAATGGCAGGAATTCTTGTAAAATTAATGGGAGATTAGTGACAGTTAATGAACTAAAAGATTTTATGAACCATATTTTAAATATTCATGGTCAGCATGATAGCCAATTAATTTTAAATAAAGAAGAACATATTACTTATTTAAATAGGTTTATAGGACAAGAGATAGAAACAAAATTACAAGATTATCAAGAAAAGCTAAAACAATATCAAAACTTAAAACAAGAACTAAAAAATACTTATGGTGAAGAAAAAGAAAAGGAAAGAAGATTGGATTTACTTCGCTATCAACTAAATGAAATCGAAAGTGCAAAACTAAAAGAAGCAGAAGAAATAGAATTAGAAGCTAAGCACAAAACGATGCAAAATGCAACAAAACTAAAAGAAAATTTAGCACAAATAGATGTAGCTTTAAATGAAAATGCCATTGCATCGATTAGCACAGCAATTCGTAATCTCGAAAAAATACAGGATTGTGGAGATCAGTATGCAGAAAAATTAGGAAACTTAAAAAGTAGCTATTACGATATTCAAGAAATTGCAAGAGATTTTAGCTATATGCAAGAAGAAATTAATTTTGATGAACAAGAACAAAATGAAATAGAAGCAAGATTAGATTTTATTGCATCTTTAAAACGTAAATATGGCAATAGTATTACAGAAATCTTAGAATATGGTAACCAAATTCAAGAAGAAATTAACAAAATAGAAAATTTAGATGAATATCATCAAAATTTAAAAAACGAGATACATCATTTGGAAACAGAAATGAGAAAGATTGCAGATGAAATGACCTCTTTAAGAAAAAAATATAGCCAAGTACTTTCTCACAAAATTAATCAAGAATTAGCTGAACTAGAAATGCCAAATGCTACATTTGAAATTTCTATAAAAGCAACAGAATGTTTTACGAAGACAGGTTTAGATGAAATAGAATTCATGATTTGTACAAATGCAGGAGAAGGAATGAAACCGTTAGCTAAAATTGCATCAGGTGGTGAAATGGCAAGAATAATGCTTGCAATTAAACATGTTTTAGCAGACATTGACGAAGTAGACACTTTAATATTTGATGAAATTGACACTGGAATTAGCGGTAAAGCTTCGCAAGCGGTGGGAGAAAAAATGAAAGCAATTAGTAAAAAACATCAAGTAATTTGCATTACTCATTTACCTGCTATTGCTGCTAAGGGTGACTATAATTATTATATTCATAAGACTACAAAAGGAAATAAGACTTATACCAAAATTAAAGTTTTAAACGAAGAAGAAACCATCGAAGAAATTGCTAGAATTTCTTCAGGGGAAGTAACAGAAATTGCAAAAGCACATGCAAAGGAATTAAGAAGAGTGAGCTAAATGCAATGTTTCATTATATTTTGTTGCTTTGATGTTTACATCTTAAAGTTTATGCGGTATAATAATGGTGTTAAATTTATTAAGAATAGGAGAATTGCTTATGGAACAAAATCAAAATAACAATCAAGAACCAGAATTGGATTTAAACCAATTAATGAAAATTAGAAGGGAAAAGTTAGCCAAATTACAAGCAGAAGGAAAAGATCCTTTTGAAATAACAACATTCAATCCAACTCATAATAGCAAACAAATTAAAGACAATTACGACCAACTAGAAGGAAAAGATGTTACAATTGCAGGTAGAGTTATGGCTAAACGTATTATGGGAAAAGCTTCTTTTTGTCATATTCAAGATTGTGAAGGAAAAATTCAAAGTTATGTAAGTATTAATGACTTAGGAGAAGAAAGCTATAAGCAATTTAAAGAAGATGACATAGGAGATATTATTGGAATTACTGGTTTTGTATTTAAAACAAAAACAGGTGAAATTTCAATTCATGCGAAAGAAGTAACTCTTTTATCAAAATCTTTAAGACCTCTGCCAGAAAAATTTCATGGCTTAAAAGACACAGAATTACGTTATCGTCAAAGATATGTAGATTTAATTATGAATCCAGAAGTAAAAGAAACTTTTGAAAAAAGAACAGCAATTATCAAAGAAATTAGAAAAATTTTAGATGAGAAAAGTTACATGGAAGTAGAAACACCAATTTTACAAACTATTTCAGGTGGTGCTTCTGCAAGACCATTTATTACACATCATAATACATTAGATATTGATATGTATTTAAGAATTGCTACTGAATTGCATTTAAAAAGATTAATTGTAGGTGGATTTGACAGGGTATATGAAATTGGTAGAATTTTTAGAAATGAAGGTATGGATATAAAACACAATCCAGAATTTACAACAATAGAATTGTATCAAGCATATACAAACATGAATGGAATGATGGACATCACAGAGGAATTAGTTTCAAAATGTTCACAAAAAGTAAATGGTACAACTAAAATTACTTATCAAGGAGAAGAGATTGATTTAACTCCACCTTTTAGAAGAATAACCATGATAGATAGTATTAAAGAAGTAACAGGAATTGATTTCCATAATATAGAAACAGATGAAGAAGCTCAAAAAATTGCAAGAGAATTAGACTTGGAATTAGACCCAATTCACATGACAAGAGGAGATATTATAGCACAAGTATTTGATGAAAAAGTAGAACATACTTTAAGACAACCTACTTTTATTTATGAATATCCAATCGAAAATTCACCACTTGCTAAAAAAGTACCACAAGATGGCAGAATGACACAAAGATTTGAACTATTTATTGGTGGTAGAGAATATGCCAATGCCTTTTCAGAATTAAATGATCCAATTGATCAATATGAAAGATTCTTAGCACAAGTAAAAGCAAGAGAAGCTGGTGATGAAGAGGCTAATATGATGGATACAGATTTTGTTAATGCACTAGAATATGGAATGCCTCCAACAGGTGGTATGGGAATGGGAATTGATCGTTTAGTAATGTTATTAACAGATTCAGCTTCTATTAGGGATGTACTATTATTCCCAACAATGAAACCAAATAACTAGTATTAAATAAAAATTGGTAGAATAAAAGTTTTAATTAAAAATATTGCGACATTTTTATCATGGTATATAT
>CALXQF010000115.1 GCA_944390505.1 uncultured Clostridia bacterium
TCTTGTATTGCATTAATATCACTATTTTCTCCATTTCTCCATGCATTTTCTGCCTCCTGTGCTTTTCCAAATAATCCTGTGTCACTAAACAACAAATTAATTGTTACTCCTGCTAGTATTAGCAAAACAACGATTGTGACTACTAAGGCAATTAGCGTTATACCGTATTGTTTGCTGTTTTTATGTTGACTTTCCATTTTTTCTCTCTTCATTTTTCTTTTTTACCTCCTCTTACTAAAAATAAACAATTATTTTTAATATCCTTTTATTACTTTTTGGTATATCTTTTTTATTTTTAACTACTATTCATCGCGTCTATTAACACGTAAAAAGGACAGACTATTTTTTTCAATAATCCATCCTTAAAATTTCTATATTTTATATATAATTTTTCTATCACAAATAAGCTTATTGTCGCATAAGCTTTTGTCTCTTGTACATCATTTTCATTTTGATAAAACATAGGTGTGTGTGTGTGTGTGTGTGTGTGTACTCTCGCAAGGGTTTGAGGCTTCATTTGTTTTTTCTCCTAACTATTTTCTTTTGTCATTTTATTTTATATTTAATTTACAGTTATTAAATACATTTTTATCTTATCATTTCATTTATACTTTTTCAATATCTTTTCAAAAATTTAATCGATATTT
The DNA here is from genome assembly GCA_944390505.1 of uncultured Clostridia bacterium. Lineage (GTDB taxonomy): Bacteria > Bacillota > Clostridia > TANB77 > CAG-508 > CAG-273. Next base: position 648 of record CALXQF010000115.1, read on the forward strand.
TTATGATATTTTAAATTTTCTTGTTTGCACTATATTTATAATAAAATTACTAAAATAATACAATATATTATTATTTTAATTGTGCAATCAAAAATTAATTTAAAATTGGTTAATTTAATAAGCACATTATTAATAATCTCATAATTCTCCATTATTTTTTGAATTTCATCTTTTGTTAGTTTATTCTGTTCTTCTATATATTCTTTTGCTAAGGTTTTTGCCTTTGTCATTGCATCCATTTCTAAATAACTACGAATTGCATAATGAATAAAGCTACCTATCACTAAACCAAATAAAAATAACATAGGAAATAGGTTCATTTTTAAAATACTAAAGATACAGATGACAATAAAGTATAAAAAATATAAGTTGGAAAATACAAAATTAAATAATAGAGTTCTTCTGTTTTGAATAGAATGTAAACACTCATGTGCAATCGTTTGTACTCTTGTAAAAGTATCTTTAATATTAGCAATTAAAATAGAATGTGTAAGTACAAAATAAAAACTAGATTTACTTTCTTTTTCTTCTTTGATTTCTACTTTTTCATTTCCTAATTTTTTTAAAATGCTTTCACATATTTCTTTATTTTCTGGTAATTTATTAGTAATTTCATTTAATTCTTTATCATATCCAATTTCTTTTACTTTTTTAATTTCTTTTAGTTTAATTTGCCATGCAAATTTTAAAGTTAATAAAAATATAATACAAATTATTATTATGATGATGAAATATTCCATTTTTTTCTCCTTTTTATACCAAAAATAAAGTCGCTAAAAAAGCTTTTATTTCCTAAAACATTTTTAACGACTTTTTCTCTAATCTATGTGAAATTATAACACATCTTTAATTGCTTCTGCAATAATTTTATTCACATCTGCTATCATAATATTAAATTTTACTTCTAAATCAAAATATTCCTTAATTTCTTTATTTTCTACTAATGTAGCATACATTTCTTCTAATTTTTTATTTTTTTCTTCATCTTTTTCTTGTCCTGTATAAGTCATGAGTTGTACTTCATATCTTAATTTTTCAAATTCTTCTACTTTTTGTTTTTTCTCTGGATTTGCATGAATTTCGTCTTTTAACTTTTTGTATGCTTTATACTCTTCTGATTCTCTTATCTCTTGTGCTAAACGATTGGCAGTATCATATACTTGCATTTTTCTTTCCTCCATTTTTAGCAAAATCTAATTTTAGAATGCTGATTTATCAGCCAAAATTGATATAAGGTGTGTCCCTCGACTGACATTTTGTCAGTTTTAGGTACGTCCCAAAACTGACAAACAATTAAGCATAAGCATGCCTTTTTTTGAAGCTAAGTAAGTTGGTAATTTCTGTTTCTGAATTTTTAGCTTTGTTTGCCTTTTTAGCATTTTCTTGTGCAATTTGTTCTTTTTGTTTTTCTGCCACTGTTTTGCAAATTGCTTTTTCATAGATAAAATGTGTATCTTGTGCAATTTTAGTCCAGTTAAATTCATCTTTTACTTTTTGTTTTGCTCTTTTTGCTACATTTGCTGCTAGTTGTCTGTCATATAATAAATTTAACACAGAATCTGCAATAGAGTTTGGATTTCCCGCATAACTTTTCATTCCATTAATTCCATGGTCTACTATTTCATTTAATCCGCCTACATCAGATACTACAGTTGGAACTCCTGCAAGCATTGCTTCTAATGCTACAATTCCAAATGGTTCATAAGTACTTGGAAATACAGCTACATCTGCACATTTATATATTTTTTGCACTTGTTTTGCATTTAAGTAACCTGTAAAATATACTTTATTAGAAAGCCCTAACGAATCAGCCTCTGCTCTTAATTCGTCTAACATTCCACCTTTTCCCGCAATGATTAATTTTGCATCATGGTAACCATTTAATATTTTAGGCATAGCAGCAATTAAATGTTGAATTCCTTTTTCATATACTAGTCTTCCAACATACAAAATCATTCTTTCATTATCCATGGCATATTGTCTTCTAAAATCGTAGTCTCTTTCTACTCCATTAAAATTGGTTAGGTTAATTCCGTTTGGAATTACATTAATTTTATCAAATGGCAATCCAAAAAGTCCTTGTACATGACCTTTCATAAAATTGCTGTTAACAATGACTTCTGTTGCTTCATATGTTAAAAGCCACTCTGTATCATTAATATATCTTTGGGTATCATCATGAATGCCAGAATTTCTACCTGCTTCTGTTGCATGAATGGTTGCTACCATTGGTATATTAAAGGCTTGTTTTAATGTTTTTGCACAAGAGGCAACTAACCAATCATGAGCATGGATAACATCAAATTTACCCTTTTCATTCATAATTTGTGTTGCTTTTGCTGTCATATTGAAGTTTAATTGTAAAATCCAATCAATAAAATTATTAGATCTTATCATATAGTTTTCTACACGGTAAACTTCTACTCCTTTGTCATTCTCATATTCTGGTAAATCTCCGTCTTTATAGGTAACTACTGTTACTTCGTGTCCATCTTTAATTAACCTTTTTGATAAATCATTGACTACTCTTGCAATTCCACCTACAATTCTTGGTGGATATTCCCATGTTAACATTAATATTTTCATTGGAAAATATGCCCCTTTCGATTTTTTCTTTTGCGTTTTTTATACCGTTGTTTTTATTTTATACAATTTATTGACAAAAGTAAACAACTTTTTACAAAATATTTTTATTTTTTATTTACAAAATTGCATTTCATTTTTTCGTTGCTGGAATTCTTTGATTTTAAAAATATCCTCTATATTTATCTAGAGGATATTACTTATATATTTATTAAATTAGGCTATCTTGTAAGAATTAAAAATTCTTTATATCTTTTTCATATTTTTTCTATTTCTTCTTTCGTTAAACCTGTTATTTCCATAATTTCTTTTACTTTTGCTCCCTTTTGTTTCATCTTACTAGCAATTTCTTTCTTTGCTTGTGTTGTTCCTTGTTCTATTCCTTGCTTTATTCCTTGTTGGACGCCATCATTCACACCTTTAGAATAGCCTGTATATTCTGCTTCTCTTTCATCTAATATTGCTTTTTCTCTTAATTCTGCTAATCTTCTTACTACTTTATCATCACTCATATTATCTAGCTT
>CALXQF010000116.1 GCA_944390505.1 uncultured Clostridia bacterium
TCGATTACTGGGCGATATTTTATGCCTTGTATCTATTGATACTCTAAGTGTGTATTAAAAGTGTCGGGTATTAAGCTTATCGTTCCTTCTGCTAATTCTCCTGTTAATTGATTAACTACTTTCTCCGTACTTCCGTTATCATCTGTTACTACTACTTTGATATTATATACTACATTCTGCTCTAATCCTGTAAAGTCTGCTATTAGGTCTGTTACATTTTCTTTTAATGGTTTATAACTACTATCTGGTTCTCCGTCTTTTTTGTAATAATAGCTTAAGCTTGGTTCTCCTTCTGACCTTGTGATTATTACTTCTACATGAATACTACTACTTGTCCCACTTGAGGTAATTTCTCCTATTCTTGGTGGTAAATTATCTCCTTTTACAATGTCTCCTATTTCTACTGTTCCGTCTTCTTTGACTATTATTTCTACTACATAGCCTTCATTAGTTGTTACTTCGTAGATATCTGTTCCTTCTTCATGGTAAATATCTTCATCTGGGTTATCTATAATGTCTGCATCTACAAATTTATCCCATAATCTATCTAGTGTTCCTATTGTTTCATCTCCTGTGGTATTTGGTATTCTTTTTTCTGCTTCCCAGTCTAATATGATTGTTGAAATTTGATCTCTTAATGCTCCTATTTTATATGCATCTTCTGAATTCTGGGCTTTATTAAATAATCCTGTATCTGCAAATAACAAATTAAGGGTAATTGTTGCTAATATAAGTAGTATGATAATCGTGACTACCAAAGCAATTAAAGTAATACCACTTTGCTTATTTTTTGTCTGATTATTAAAATATAAATTTGTAACATTACTTTGTTTTTCTCTTTTTAGTTCTTTAGAATATAGCTCTCTCGCTCTCTCTTACAGCCTCAATGGTTTGAACGATTTTCGTTTTCATTTTTTCTCTCCTTTTTTCTTTTGGTTTTTGCCAATCTATTTTCTGATTATTATTAAATAGTTAACTTCTCATTTTCAAATTTTCATTTTTTGTTTTCAACATTAAATTGTCATTTATTTCAGACTTCAAGTTCAAAATCAATATTAATAAAATTATTTCCATTTCTAGTAAATTTATACTAATATTTTATATATCATTTAAGGAGCCTAAAGTAAACAAGAAAGGGTCTTGCATGTAGCAAGATTTTTTCTTGTTTGCATTTTATCCTTACAGCCACGCGGTTTTCTTGTTATTACATTCCGTCATTTTGAGATTTGTAACAAAAATGTCATATACATTTAATATATTTGTAATATTTAAAAATATTTTTTTCATCATGAAATTTATCTTTTCCTATTTTTATTGTATTTCTTTTTTCGTTATGTTAAGATTTTAATAGAAAATTAACTGATATTGAAAAATAGAATGTTAATTTATATTTATATAAGGTTATGGGTTCCTTTGAAACCCCAAATATATGATACAAGGAGAATGTCGTTATATTTCATAACGATAAAGTTAGTTTGAAAGGAAATACTTTCATAACTATGTGTACCTTTGAGTAAAGTGTGAAAGGAATAGAATTTATCATGAAAAAAGTATTAATTTTTTATGCTTCTTATGGAGGTGGGCATTTATCTGCTGCTAAATCCATAAAAAAACATATTGAAGAAAATTATCCTAATATAGAATCTGAAATGATAGATTGCATGAAATTTATTAGTAAGCCTTTAGAAAAAATTACTACAGGTGCTTATCGCGAAATGGCAAAAAACGCACCTAAATTATGGGGGAAAGTTTATGGAGGTTCTGAAAAGGGATTGCTTTCTCATATTAGCAAAGACAGCAATAAGCTAATGTCTAAAAAACTGTATAAATGTATCCAGTCTTATGAACCAGATTTAATTATTTCTACTCATCCATTTAGTAGTCAAATGGTTAGTTATTTAAAGAGAAAAGGACTTTTAACTTGCCAGCTTGCTACCATCATGACAGACTTTGCCATTCATAGACAATGGTTAATTGGGCATGAGTATACAGATTACTTCTTTGTTTCTAATGAACAAATGAAACAAGATATGATAGATTATGGCGTTGATGAAAATAAAATACATGTTACTGGAATTCCTATGTCTAGCAGATTTTTTGAGCATTTTGATAAAGCAAAAGTTTATGAAATGTTTGATTTAAATCCTACCAAAAAAGTGATTTTATTTTTTGGTGGTGGTGAGTTTGGACTAGGAAAAGAAAAAACTACTGAAATATTAAAAGCTTTTATTGAAAAATTGCCTGATTATCAAATTGTTGCGGCTGCTGGAAAAAATGAAAAAATGAAAGAGTCTTTTGAAGAATTGGTAAGCAATTGTCATGCACAAGATAGGGTTCATGTACTTGGATTTACAGATAAAATCCCAGAACTAATGTGTATTTGTTCTTTGGTAGTTAGTAAACCAGGTGGACTTACTACAACAGAGACTTTGGCTTCTGAACTTCCTATGATTATTATTAATCCTATTCCAGGGCAAGAAGAAGAAAATGCGGAATTTTTAGAAAGGAAAGGTGCTGGTGTTTGGATTCATTCTAAAGATAATCCAGAAGAGATTTTAGTATCTTTATTTCAAGATACGAATAAGTTAGAAGATATGAAAAAAAGTGCTAAATTATTGGCAAAGAAGAATTCTACAAAAGAGATTTGCAATATTTTGTTTAAAAATTAATTCAGTGGGTTCAGTTCTAAATGAATTGACCCCACTTTTTGTTATACCACAAATAGGACTAATGGTGACTGTCCCCATTAGTCCTATTTTACAACTCTCTCCTTCCTTCTAATGATTTACTTAATGTAACTTCATCAGTATATTCTAAATCTCCGCCTACTGGGATACCATGTGCAATTCTGGTGGCTTTAATACCAAGTGGTTTTACTAATTTAGAAATATACATTGCTGTTGCTTCTCCTTCTACTCTTGGATTTGTTGCTAAAATAATTTCTTTTACTTCTCCTTGCATTAGTCTTGAAAGTAATTCTTTTATTTTAATATCATCTGGTCCTACTCCATTCATAGGGGAAATACTACCATGTAGTACATGATATACTCCTTTAAATTCATGAGTTCTTTCCATTGCCACTACATCTCTTACATCTTCTACCACACATATAACACTATGGTCACGATTTTGGTTGGCACAAATAGGGCATGGGTCTGTGTCAGAAATATTGTAGCATTGTGAACAATATTTTAAGTTCTTTTTTGCATCAAGAATGGCTTGTACAAATTCATTTGTTTCTTCTTCTGATGCATCTAAAATATGAAAAGCAAGCCTAGCAGCTGTTTTATTTCCTATGCTAGGCAATTTTTCAAATGCTTCTATTAATTTTTCAATAGATGGTGAATAATATGACATATTACATTAACCCCGGAATATTGTATTTGCCAAGTTGTTGTGCTTGTGCTTGATCTACTTTTCTTAATGCTTCATTGGTACAGCTTAAAATTAAATCTTGTAACATTTCTACATCTTCTGGGTCTACCGCTTCTTTTTGTATTTTAATTTCTTTGATTTCTTTGCTTCCAGATACTTTTACATAAACAGCTCCTCCACCTGCTGTTGCATCAAACTCCATGCTTGCTAATTCTGTTTGTGATTTTTCCATATCTGCTTGCATTTTTTTTGCTTCTTTCATTAATTGGTTGATATTCATTCCACCAAATCCACCCATTCCTGGGAATCCTCTTTTTGACATAAT
>CALXQF010000117.1 GCA_944390505.1 uncultured Clostridia bacterium
ATTTTACTACCTTGGAGCCAAATTTAGGAGTGGTTAAAGGAGAATATGGAGATAGCTTTGTAATAGCAGATATTCCAGGAATTATAGAAGGCGCAAGTGAAGGAGTAGGACTTGGTATTCAATTCTTACGTCATATTGAAAGAACTAGATTATTACTTCATGTGATAGATGTATCTGGCATAGAGGGGAGAAATCCGGTACAAGATTTTGAAACTATTAATGCAGAATTAAAAAAGTATAGTGAAAAACTAAGCAAAAGAAAGCAGATTATTGTTGCTAATAAAGCAGATAGCATGCAAGATGAGAACCTATATCAAGATTTAGAGCAAATGGCAAAAAAGAAAAACTTGGAAATTTACAAAATATCAGCAGCTACCAAACAGGGAGTAAAAGAATTAATGAAAAGGGTGTCAGAAGTATTAAAAACTTTGCCTAAAGAAGATTTGATTGAAATAGAACAACAGCCAAAAGTTTATACATTAGAAGAAACAGAAGATATCACTGTAAAAAAAGAAGATGGTATGTATATTGTTTCAGGAAGAATAATTGAAAAGTTAATGAGAACTGTAAATCTAGAAGATAATGAATCATTACACTATTTTCATAGAAGACTAAATGAATTAGGTGTGAATGAAAAATTGAAACAATTAGGAATACAAGATGGCGATATTGTACAAATTTCAGATTGGGAACTAGAGTGGGAAGAATAAACCTGTAAACCGAAAGCTTGACGATTTATGTTAATTATGCTAAAATGAAAAACAGTTTTTTATAAACTAATAAAACATAAAGGAGAATGACATCATGAAAGTTTTAAAGCAACCTTTGGCAACTCGGTACAATGATTTATGGATCGTTGTTGACTGTCCGAACGATGGATGCGGTGCACAGGTAGGAGTGGATGCAACCTATATCCACAAATCTCTTAAGCCAGGATACCGTGTATCTGTCACTTGTCCATTTTGCCGAAAAGAAATTGGCGTGAAATTGGAAGATGAACAACTGGAGGAATACATTCAAAGTTTGTAAGATTGTACAATTTTATGGAGCTCCCGGGTTACAACTGTAATCTGGGAGTTACCTTTTTGTTCAAATTGACAAATTACGTAAAACAAGTTATAATAGAAAATGAACTAGTAAAGAGAAAAAAGAAGGGGGAGAAAAATATGGGAGTAGTTTCATTAGTATTAGGAATTATTGCTGTTATTACAGGTTGGATTCCATTTATTTGCTTTTTAGCATTAATTTTAGCCATTATTGGATTGATTTTAGGAATTGTAGATACAGCAAAGAAAAGTAAGGTAAACGATAGTAAAAGAGGAATTAGTATTGCAGGTTTAATCGTAAGTGCACTTGCTATTCCAGTTATTATTTTTACTTCGTTAGTGACAATTGGAATTTTTGCTGCAATTGTTTCAGAAGATTATGTGGATTATCAATACTATGACTGGTATGATGATTATTATGACGATTATTACGATTATGATTGGTATCGCTATTATTATAATACAATTGACTATGAAACTGATTATCAATCAATTTAAGAATTCAAATAAAATGAAAGTAATAAAAGATATATTATGTGGTGCAATATAATATATCTTTTTTACATCTTATCATTTTTTGCTAAATGTTATATATGTATTTTTATTTACGTCCCCCAACTGCATAAGAAAGTGTAGTTGAAATTTTATAAATAAAATTTCAAACACTTTCTAATTTGTTGGTCCCCACCTTAAGACTCCAATAAAAATACATATATAACATTTAGCATGTATATGGCTAACAGCTCTATATGACAACAATCGTTATTACAATTTTAACATTTTAGTATAGAAACATAGATTTTTTGAAAGCCTTATGATACAATAGCAATAATCAAAAAGAGGAGGAAATAATTTGCAAGACAGAAAAAAATTCATACGAAATTTTAGCATTATTGCACACATTGATCATGGTAAATCTACATTAGCAGATAGATTAATTGAAATGACTGGGGTTCTTTCTAAAAGAGAAATGGAAAACCAAGTATTAGATAACATGGATATAGAAAGAGAAAGAGGCATTACCATAAAATCTCAAGCAGTTCATATGAAATATCATGCAAAAGATGGAAATGATTATGAACTAAACTTAATTGATACTCCTGGACATGTGGATTTTAATTATGAAGTATCTAGAAGTTTGGCAGCTTGTGATGGAGCTATATTAGTAGTAGACAGTAGCCAAGGAGTAGAAGCACAAACACTAGCTAATGTATATTTGGCATTAGACAATAATTTAGAGATTATACCAGTAATTAATAAAGTGGATTTACCAAATGCAAGACCAGATGCAGTGAAACAAGAAATAGAAGATATTATTGGTATACCAGCACAAGATGCACCATGTATTTCTGCAAAATCAGGGCTCAATGTAGACCAAGTGTTAGAAAAAATTGTCACAGATATTCCAGCACCAACGGGAGATGAAAATGCACCATTAAAAGCTCTCATTTTTGATTCTATTTATGATAATTACAAAGGTGCGATTGCCTATGTTCGTTTAAAAGATGGAACAGTGAAAACAGGTGATGAAATTGAGCTAATGTCTTCAGGCAAAACTTTTACGGTAACAGAGGTAGGATATTTTGAACCAGGAAGATATGAATCAACAGGAAAATTAGAGGCTGGAGAAGTAGGATATATTGCAGCAAGCATTAAAAGTTTATCAGATGTGAGAGTAGGAGATACCATTACTTTAAAAGACGAGCCAGCAGAAGAACCATTACCAGGCTATAAAAAAGTAAATCCAATGGTATATTGTGGAATTTATCCAATTGATGGTAGCGATTATGAAAATTTAAAAATTGCATTAGAAAAGTTAAAACTAAATGATGCAGCATTAGAATATGAACCAGAAACATCTGGTGCTTTAGGTTCAGGATTTCGTTGCGGATTTTTAGGATTATTACATTTAGAAATTATAGAAGAAAGACTAGACAGAGAATTTGATTTAAGTTTAATTACAACTTCACCATCTGTTATTTATAAAGTGTATAAAACAGATGGACAAGTGGTAGAATTATATAATCCATCAGACATGCCACCACAAGCCGAAATTGCTTATATGGAAGAACCAATGGTACAAGCAGAGATTATCACACCAAAAGATTATGTAGGCGGAATTATGGAAATTTGCCAAAACAGACGTGGGTCTTACATTGACATGAAATATTTAGACCAAAACAGGGTTACCTTAATTTATGAAATGCCACTAAATGAGATTATTTACGACTTTTTTGATACTTTAAAATCCAAAACAAAAGGTTATGCTTCTTTTGATTATGAGATAAAAGAATATAAAAGATCTGATTTAGTGAAATTAGATATTTGGGTAAATGGTGAAGGAGTAGATGCATTATCTTTCATTGTTCATAGAAGTAATAGTTATGAAAAAGGCAAAAAGATGGTAGAAAAACTAAAAGAAGTGATACCAAGACAATTATTTACCATACCTTTACAAGCAGTTATTGGAGGAAAAATTATTGCTAGAGAAACGATTTCTGCTATGAGAAAAGATGTACTAGCAAAATGTTATGGTGGAGATATTACAAGAAAGAAAAAATTATTAGAAAAGCAAAAACGTGGCAAAAAGAAAATGAGACAAATAGGTAATGTGGAAATTCCACAAGAAGC
>CALXQF010000118.1 GCA_944390505.1 uncultured Clostridia bacterium
AGTGGCAAAGAAAAAAGACAGCCAAGAGGTTTGCTTTATACCAGATAATGATTATGTGAAATTTTTGGAAGGTAGAAAGAGTAATACAAAAATAGGCAATATTGTACTACAAGATGGAACAATTTTAGGACAACATAAAGGCTTAATCTATTATACAGTTGGTCAAAGAAAAGGATTAGGAATAGCATATAAAGAACCATTATATGTTTTAAAATTAGATAAAAATAAAAATGAAGTGGTAGTGGGCAATGAAAATCAGTTATATGCAAAAACTTTGCAAGCAGATGAGCTAAACTTTTTAATCAAAAATATAGACTTATCAAAACCAATAGAAGTAATGGCTAAAATTCGTTATCGTTCTAAACCTTCTAAAGCAGTGATGAGGGTAGAATTAGAGAAAATGCAGGATACTCAAAATAATGAACAAGAAAATATCAATAGTGCTCAACTACAAATGACGGTAGAGCTTACTTTTGAAGAACCACAAAGAGCTATTACACCAGGACAATCAGTGGTATTTTATATAGATGATGATATTGTTTTAGGTGGAGGAAAAATCAAATAAGAACAAAAATTCGTAAAAACTATTGCTTTCATATTACCTTTATGGTACAATAGAAAAGTAAGGAAAATTAAAAGTATTTTTAAGAGAGGTGATATGAAATATGCCTATGAAGGTACCTGAAAATGAAAATTTAGAATCACTAATCGGAGAAATAAAAGAACTATTAAATGGAATAATAATTGAACAAGAAAAAATGCAAAAAAATATGGAAAAACATCATAGTATAACGATGAAAAAGTTAGACCAATTACGCGAGTTTGACCAAATTTTAGACATGACAAACCAAATATTTGAAAGAAGAATTGTTAATATCGAGCAGGCTATTATACAAAAGCAAAAATAAATACTAAATTTAAAAAAATATGTAATAGTAAAACCTAGAATGAAATGCTAAATGTTGAATGCAAAGGGTAAATATGAGAGAATGAAAGTGAAATCTATCTAAAATGGTTTTTGGGTATATTTCAAAATAATTCTCTCATATTTTTAAATTCATAACCTTGTTGTTTTAAATAATCAATAGAAGATTGTAATACCTCATCTGTTTGATTTAAATCTCCAGAATCATGCATTAAAATAACTAAAGCATTTTTGTTTTTAACAGTATTTTTCAAGTTATTTAATAATTGACTAGCAGAATATTTTTTTACTCCATCATCATTTAAACAATTCCAATCTAAATAAGCATAATCTAGTTCTTTCAAATAGGGAATATAATTTTTTTTCATAGAATAATTCACTTGTGAACCACATGGAAAACGAAAAAGATGAGGATGATAAGCTTCAATTCCAAGTGCTTTCGCAATTGCCTGATTTGTTTTTTCTATTTCTTTCAAAAAACTTTCTTTATTTTGATAAATAACGCTATCTTGATGAGAATAGGTATGATTAGCAATAAAATGTCCTTCTTCATAAGCTCGTTTTACTAATTCAGGTTTTTCTTCTACTCTTTTTCCAATGACAAAAAAAGTTGCTTTTATATTGTTTTTTTTCAAAATATCTAATATTTTAGGTGTACATTTTTTCGTAGGACCATCATCAAAAGTAAGATATGCAATTTTTTCTTGTGATTGATAAATATTATCAATTATTTCTTGATTAGAAACCTTTACGGTGCTTGTAATTTGAGTTTCTTCAGTAACTGAATGGGCAGAATTAGCCCACAATATAATTGTAGAAAAATACAAAGAAAGTGGTATTAATAAAAGAAAATCAAGAAGAAAAAATAAATATTTTCTTTTTAATAATAAAATTCTCATACTAACTAATATGCAATTTTATAGAGTTTAATACAAAAGGAATGGAATAGAAAATTGCCTACATTTACTTGACACATACTTCTTTGTTAAAAAAACAAAATAAGCTTGCTAAAATACAAAAATAAGGATAAAATAGATACAAAATAAAAAATGATACAACAAACATAAAAAAGATACAAAAAACATAAAAAAAGCGAGAACAAAAAGATTAAAATAAATTTGATAAATTTTAATAAATAATGAAGGAGATTATCATGAATCGTAAAAAAACATTCAAATTCTATATCACACTTTGGATAGCAAAATTTTCTTCTTTTGTTCTAAAATTATTAAGAAGAAATGCAACATATTTTCCTGGGAAAATTGCTTTGCAATTATGCCCAGATTTTATGGGAATGTTAGAAAAACCCAAAACAATTATAGGGGTAACAGGAACAAATGGAAAAACCACTACTTGTAATATGATTAATGACATTTTAGAACAAAATGGATATGACTTTATGAATAATAAATATGGTTCTAATATTGATGGCGGAATTGCTACAACCTTACTTCAGAATGCAACATTCACAGGAAAAGCAAAAAAAGATTTAGCGGTATTAGAAATTGACGAAAGAAGTGCAAACAAAGTATATCCTTATTTAACACCTACTTATTTAGTATGTACTAATCTTTTTCGAGATTCTCTAATGAGAAATGCTCATACAGAATTTATTGCAGATATTTTAAATAAATATATTCCGAAAGAAACCATTATGATAGAAAATGCAGATGATATTATTTGTAGCCATATTGCAGAAGAGAATAAAAAAATCTATTTTGGAATTGACAGATTACCAACAGACACAGAAGATTTTGAAAATATTACAAGAGATATTAGAGTATGTCCAAAATGCTTAACAAAATTAGAATACGATTATGTAAGATATCATCACATTGGTAGAGCACATTGCCCAAATTGTGGTTATAGTACACCAGAGCCGGACTATCATGTTACAAAATTGGATTTGGAAAATAGGCAAATGACTGTATCAGCAAAAGGAACAGAAGAAGTTTATGATTTAGTAAATGATAATATCATTAATATTTATAATATGCTAGCAAGCATGATTGTATTAAAACAACTAGGACTTACCCATGAACAAATTAATAGCTCTTTTGCAAAATTAAAGATTGTAGAAACGAGATATAGTGAAGAAGTTTACCAAAATTATCCAATCATTACACAACTAGCAAAAGGTATGAATCCAATCGCATGTTCTATTGCATTTGATTATACCAGAAAACAACCAGGTAATAAGGCTGCTATTGTTATATTGGATGATTTACATGAAGAAGCAAAAGGCTCTGAAGATACTGCATGGCAATATGATACTGATTATGAATTCTTAAATGATGAAAGTATTAAACAAATTATAGTAGCTGGACCACGCTATTTAGATTCTTATGTACGTATGCTAATGGCAAATATTCCACCAGAAAAAATAGTATATAAGAAAGACCTAATAGAAGCAACAAGTGAATTAAAATTAGATGGAATTGAAGAAATAATTATTAGAAGTACATTAAAAAATGAAACAATGATAATAATTAAAGCAATATCTGATATTGATAATAATTATTATGAAAATAATTTAAAAGATTATACTGATAGTTTAATTGTAATAAAAGATGGCATTTGTAATGTAATATTTGGTAAAGGTTATATTACTGAGAAAATAGGCGAATATCATTATAAAATAGCACCACTTTCATTTTTTCAAGTTAATATAAATGGTGCTGAGAAATTGTATAATGTAAT
>CALXQF010000119.1 GCA_944390505.1 uncultured Clostridia bacterium
AAATGGCAAGATATAAAGATGAACAATGCCGTATTTGTCGTAGAGAAGGACAAAAATTGTTCTTAAAAGGTTCAAGATGTTATACAGATAAATGTAGTATTTCTAGAAGAAATTACGCACCAGGCCAAAATGGTCAAAAAAGAAAAAAATTGTCTGAATATGGTACACAATTAAGAGAAAAACAAAAAACAAAAGCTTTTTATGGTGTAGGAGAAAAACAATTCAGAAAATATTTTGAAATGGCTTCTAATACACGTGGAAAAACAGGTGAAGTTTTATTACAAATATTAGAAAGCAGATTAGATAATGTAGTATACCGTTTAGGATATGGAGCTTCAAGAGCACAAGCAAGAATGCTAGTGACACATGGTGCATTTGAAGTAAATGGAAAAAAAGTAGATATTCCATCTTACTTAATTAAAGCAGGAGATGTGATTGCTGTAAGAGAAATTAGAAAAGATAATGGTATGATTAAACTAAATGTAGAACAAAATGCAGCAAGACCAGTACCAGAATGGTTAGAAAAAGATGCTGAAAAATTAAGTGGTAAAGTGGTAAGACTACCAGCTAGAGAAGACGTTGATATTCCAGTTGAAGAACATTTAATAGTAGAGCTTTACTCTAAATAATAAATAGAAGTTTCTAAAAAATTAGGAGGTAAAAAATGATAGAATTTGAAAAGCCAAATATTAAATGCTTAGAGATGGACAATGAACGTAATTATGCAAAATTTGTATGTGAACCTTTAGAAAGAGGTTATGGAATCACCATTGGTAATTCATTAAGAAGAATTTTATTATCATCTCTTCCAGGAAGTGCAATCACAAGTGTAAAAATCGATGGAGTACTTCATGAATTTGCTACAATTCCTAATGTAGTAGAAGATGTTCCTGAAATTATTATCAACCTAAAAAGTGTAAGCTTAAAACAAGATAAAAATGAAGAAAAAGTATTAAGAGTAGACTTTAAGGGACCAGGAGAAGTAAAAGCAGGAGATATTATTACAGATGGTACAGTAGAAATTCTAAACCCAGATTTACATATTGCAACAGTAGCAGAAGGCGGACATTTAGTAATGGAAATGACTGCTGATATGGGAAGAGGATATAATAATGCAGAAAAAAATAAAAAACCAGATCAAGCATTAGGAGTACTTCCAATTGATTCTATTTATACACCTGTTAAAAAAGTAAATTATGCAGTAGAGAACACCAGAGTTGGTCAAATGGTAGATTATGATAAACTAACAATCGAAGTTTGGACAAATGGCTGCTTAAAACCAGATGAAGCTTTAAGCTTAGCTGCTAAAGTTATGACAGGACATTTAGAATTATTTATTGACTTATCAGAAGCTACTAAAAATACACAAGTAATGGTAGAAAAAGAAGAGTCAAAGAAAGAAAAAGTACTTGAAATGTCAATTGAAGACTTGGAATTATCTGTTAGATCTTTTAACTGTTTAAAAAGAGCAGGTATTTCAACAGTAGAAGATTTAACAAATAAAACAGAAGCTGATATGATGAAAGTAAGAAATCTTGGTAAAAAATCTTTAGATGAAGTTACAAACAAATTACACGCATTAGGTTTGGACTTCGCTAAGGAAGAAGAGTAATAGCGAAAAGAGGAGGGAAAAAGAGTGGCAACAAATAGAAAATTAGGCAGAACAACCGATATTAGATTAGCAATGCTTAAAACTTTGACAACTGACCTTATGTTACATGAAAAAATCGAGACTACAGAAGCTAGAGCAAAAGAAGTAAAATCTATTGCAGATAGTTTAATTTCTTTAGCAATTAAAGAAAAAGATAATTATGAAATGGTAGATATTAAAGTAACAAAGGCAAAACTAGATAGCAAAGGAAATAAAGAAACAGAATTAGTAAAAAGCAAAAATGGAAAAGAATATTTAAGAGTAGTAAAAGAAACAACTACTGAAAAAAGACAAAAAGATAAGCCATCTAGATTAAATGCTAGAAGAAAAATGATGAAAATGATTAATAAAGTAAAAGATGAAAAGGGAAACAACATTGATTTAACAGCAAAATTATTTAATGAAATTGCTCCTAAATATGAAGGAAGAGTTGGTGGATATACTACTATCCTAAAAACTGGTCCAAGAAGAGGAGATAATGCAGAAGTAGTTATTTTAAAACTAGTTTAATCATTGCTCGAAATATTGGGTTAAGAAACAAAAGTAGGAGAGTGGAAAAATGGAGATAGCAAAATATATTTTAATAGTAATCTATGTGATTGTATGTATTGGATTAATTATATTAGCAACAATCCAAAATAAGGAAAAATCAGGAGCTTCAGGAACAATCACGGGTTCTTCAACCAATAATTTTTATGAGCAAAATAAAGGAAGAACAAAACAAGGCAAGCTAAAAAGATGGACAATAATTTTAGGAATTTTGTTTGTTCTATTAGCAATTGCCTTGGGAATTCTATATTTAGTCTAGGAAATATAAAATAAACATAAAAATATAGCAAATCTTGCACCTTGCTGGTCGCAGCCTTCTTATTTTAAAAAATAGTATGTAGGCTGCTCCAATCGCACTCACTTTTACAAGTTCGTTTGGTTGTTGCGCGGTGCTATAGATTTGCTATATTTTTGTGTTTTAAATATATATGTCTAAAATGCTAATTTGAGCCATAACTGCTTATTTAGTTAAATACACACTAATTGGAAAAATAAGTCCTACTAAAGCTAGCGAAATTAAGGTAATTCCTCCAGATTTATTTTGATTTATTTTTATCTCATAAATTGCATATGAAAAACTTTCTAAAAAAGCAAAAATAGTAAAAGCAATTACTAATATAAAACTAACCATGATGAAAACTCCTTTTTTAAATTATTTTATCAATCAATAGATTATAATGTTCTAAAAACTAATATGAGAATCCATTAAAATATACAATATCAACTATGTTTTAAGAACCAGTCAATAAAAATCCGGATTTAATTTCAACCTCTGTTTCTACTTCAAAAAAAGCATCTTCATAATGTTCTAACCAATTATAATCATTAAAATCCCCTATAGTTGAAAATTGTCCTAATGCATGCTTTCCAATTCCAGAAATATCAGAATGAAATAATTTAGAAGTTTGGTACAAATAATTAGAAAGATTAGCATTTAAATAATCTTGAGCAGTTTTTTCAATTTTTACAATTTGTTCTTCTGTCATTTCAGAAATTTGATGCATAGAAGAAATTCTACTATCTATTTTTAGTTTTACTTGCACATAAGGTGTACCATTTAAGATAGAAACCTTAATTTGAGGAGCTTGATTTAAAGTAGAAAATAAATCAATGGTTTTATTGGTATTTTGGGGGTCAGGAATAGTAAGATTACAATTTTTTAATTCATTTGTCATCATTAAATGCATTAAAGTTTCAGTAGCATCTAATTTACCAACTAATTTACCTTCTTTAAAAACACCAAGTCCAATATTTCCCACACCATTTTCCGTTTCAACAGGGAAATTGCTACTGCTACCAGAAGCTCCACCAGTATTAGTGGAAGAACTACTACTATCACCAGAAGAACTACTATCAGAAGAAGAATTACTGCCTCCAGAAGAA
>CALXQF010000120.1 GCA_944390505.1 uncultured Clostridia bacterium
AATGAGTTAAGTCCGTTCGACTTGCATGTCTTATGTGCGCCGCCAGCGTTTATCCTGAGCCAGGATCAAACTCTCATATTCTCTTTCCAAAAATAAACTTCGTATTGCTTTGTCAAACTTCCTGAAAATTTCCTCAATATACATTGAGTATTATTTCGTCAATTTTCACTCGTTTTCCTCGCACTACTCGTTTCTTTTTCGAAATATCTCTTTGAGCTTTTCGACTCTTATTTATTTTCTGGCTGTGAGTTTTTTTCTCACTTTTTCTTTGATAGTTTCCTATCTTTTTTTATTGGTTTTCTCAAAGGTTTATTGTTTACTTTTCAATGTGCTTTTAAAGTCTTCAGTCGATGTTCTCGCTGAAGACAATATTTATTTTAGCACACACTAATATTAAAGTCAACACATTTTTTAAATTTTTTTAAAGTTTTTTTCGTGTTGGTTTCAAATGCACTGTTATAGGCAATTTTCGGGCTTATGCAATATATTGTTAAAAGCAAAATTAAGCATTCATTTCTATAATTCCTATTGCTACAATATATCCTTCTTCATCATATCCAAAATCAACATTGTACCTTTTTCCAGGTTGTATGTTATTCCTAATTTGATTAATGGATTCATTAAATGATGTTACATCTGTCATTTGGTTTGCTCCATTTGAAGATATATTCTGAGCAGTCGTTGTTTGCACATTAACTAACTTTGTATAATCTTCTGCGGTAAGATTATGTGAAATTACAGTTTGGCATAAAGTTCGTACCATACTTCCAGACATTTCTCTTTCATAGTTTAAAAATTGAGCATTATATGCTGCTACCACTTGTTCTGAAAGATTAGAATTGGATATTGTATTTTCGGCTTTATTATAAATATAGGCATTCATGATAGGTATCATAGGAATAGCATATATTTTTTCTCCCAAACTCATTATTTTAGTTTCTAAAGTTTCTCCTGCTTGTGTTACTAATGATTCCAAAAATGGTGCTAACTGTTCTACTGGATAGTTGTTAGCTATTACTGTATTGCTATTGCTTAACTCTTGTATTTCTTCTACTTGTTGTGCTTGAGTAATGGTTTCATTATAATAGATTTCATTAATAGCATACTCAAGGTCTTCCCCATAATTGATTGTTATTTGACTAGAGTTAGATACCGTTCCATTCTGTATACTTCCTAGATTTTGTGTAATAGCAAAATTCATATCTGGAGTTTGTGTATTAGGAATTATTTCAATTGTATTAGAAGTATTCACTCCCTGAGTTGTTTTACTTAATTTTACTTGCATAGTGAAAGGTTCACTTGAACTTGTCATGCTATCGTCATCTGTTCCTGAATCTGTAACCGAAATAATAGCACCATTGTTTAGATATTCTATTGTAATATTATCTCCATTGGAAATCATCAATTCAGTTTTTATAGTTTGACTTTCTGATGCATATACATTGATTGTAACTGTATCTTCAAATGTTGTACTTTGTAAGTCCGTAACTATCTCATCTATTTTTTCTGTCAAAGTGGTTTGATCAATCAAATTAGATCCATCTGTATTAAATTTATTATTTAAGATTTGAATTGTAGTAGTGTCATTCTTTATCGTATTTAATAAATTAATGCTGATTTGCTTTAATAGTTCCCCATTAAGTGTTAAGCTATATACATCAGCCTCATAATTAGTTCCGTTAATAGTAATTGTTTGTTTTTCACCTTTTGTATATGTTTCTTCTGGTATAGTTTGTAAAAATACATTAGAATAGGTATCTACAATATGTTGAATTTCTTCTTCTGTAAAAGTAATCTCTGTGTTAAGTGCATCAAAATCAATGCTATCTGGAATACTGTTAATGGCATCTTCTGTCATTCCCATATTTCTTGCAAATTCTTTTAAATTGCTATTTCTAAATCCTACATAATATTGATAAATTTCACTCCATTGAATAGCATAAACATCACCATCATTAATATAAGATACGGTTAGTAAATCTTCTTCATCATTTTTTATAGTAGCATCTGCATAATATCTTCCCGTATTTCCATCTTTTCTAGCACTAGTTTCAATGTTCATACTAATAGGTTGCTCTGTTTGCTCTGACTCAAATGTTAATTCTAAATTACTTTGCGTAGTATAAGATCCTGTTTCTTTTAATTGTTGTTGTGCCATATAATTATCATTTGAAACATAAGATACTATTTTGCTATTTCCAGCCATATACTTAAAAAATAATTGTTGTGGTGTTTTAAATAAATCTGTTAAAAAGTACAATGCTGCAATAGTTGCTACTCCTGCTAATAAAATAAAAATAATGACAATCGGTAATACAATTAATAAAACTTTTTTGTTCTTCATTTTTTATTCCCCTTTCTAATATTTCATAAAAGAAAACTAAAATCCTCTTTTTTTCAGCACTTCATATATGATAATTCCTGCAGATACCGAAGCATTTAGTGAATTGATTTGACCTTTCATTGGTATTTTCACAATAAAATCACAATTTTCTTTTACTAATCTACTCATACCAAATCCTTCACTTCCTATTACAATTGCGATTGGTATTCTATAATCTTGTTTTGTATAAATAATATCTGTATCCATATCTGTCCCACAAATCCAAATTTCCTTTTGTTTTAGATAGCGAATGGTTTCATTAATATTGTTTACTCTTGCTATTTTCATGTATTCTACTGCTCCTGCTGAAACTTTACTAACAGTACTATTTACTTGAGCAGCCCTTCTTTTTGGAATAATAATTCCATGTACACCTGCTGTTTCAGCTGTTCTAATAATAGAACCTAAATTGTGAGGATCTTCTATTCCATCCAAAATTAACAAAAATGGCATTTCATTTTTTGCATTTGCTAATTCTAATATATCATCTACTTCACAATAAGCAAATGGTGGAACAATTGCAATCACTCCCTGATGGTTTGGTGTTTGTGCAATTCGGTTTAATTTGCTTCTCTCTATTTCAGTAACAACAATCTTTCTTTCTCTTGCCATTGCAATAATTTTGTGAATAGATCCATGTTTTTCTCCTCTAGCCACTAATATCTTATTAACATCTCTTCCTGATTCCAATAATTCTATGACAGAATTTCTACCTTCTATTTGATCTTGGTATTCTTCTTCCATTCTCTCTTTCCTTTCACTTGTTTTTTCTAGTTGTTTTTGTTATAATATTACTATTCTATTTTATGGAGGTTATTAGCATGCGTAAAACAAATATGATAATAGTCTTATCCTTATGCATTATTGCACATGTCGCACTCATTGCATTGTCCTATTTCATTTTTAATTTTTCTCCAGAAAAGTTGATGGGATGGTCTCTTATCATTATATGCTTTACCTTTTTACTACTTCTACTTTGCTGGATGTCCGGCAGCAGTAAGAAATAGCCTCAGCATTGTCCAATAGTTCATGGACAACACACATCTGTAATAACGGATGTGTGTTTTTTATTCTTCATCCAATTTTAATACAGATAAAAATGCTTCTTGTGGAATTTCCACATTACCTATTTGTCTCATTTTCTTTTTACCACGTTTTTGCTT
>CALXQF010000121.1 GCA_944390505.1 uncultured Clostridia bacterium
ATAGCTGTCATCAAAGCTTCTAGAAAAAGGTATAATATGATCTACTTGCACAAAATTTTCTTCATATAATCTTTCAGCTGGAATCGGTTTTAAAGAATATGGGCATTTTCCATCTTGTTCTCTCCATAATTTCATTTTAACAATGTCAAATGGTTTTGGCTCAAAATGAAAGTTTTCTTTAATATATTCTTTGATTTTATCATTATTAGCTTGATTTTCTTTTTGTTTCTTTTCTATGGCACTTCTTTCTTCAAATGATTTTGATAATTCTCTTGCTGTTTCTATATAAATAGCAGTAGGTGCTCCATATTTATCTATTATGGCATTAATTACTTTTCTCGTTTGTGTAATTGCTCTTAATACTACTGGATTTAGAACATCTTCCTCTAACATTGAAATTGGTGGTAACTTATCATGCTTCTCATTAGAAATTCCTTTAAAATCATATCCTACATTAGCACATGCCTCATGATATTTGTAACCTTTTTCCATCTCTGGAATAATTTTTTTCATTGCTTTATAAGATAAATGTCCAACTTTAGTAAAATTAATGTTTAAAATCGACTCAATAATATCAATATCTATATTTTTTTTCTCTAAATACTCCCTTATTGTTTCATCAGTTTTATTCCTTATTAATGCGTCTGCAATGACGTCTTGTAATTCATGTTTTTGTTTTATCATCTCAAATTTTTCTTCACACGAATTTGATTTTAATGCTAATCTAATTTTATGCCATCCTTCTAATTTAATAAATTTTTTATCTTCTGTATTTTTCACTACATTTTCTTCGTCATCTTCATTTTTCTTTTTAGAATATATTAAATCACTAAATCTTGCCTCTTCTGGTAGATTGAATTTCTTTCTTATTTGAGAGTATTTGATTTCTGATTGCTCATATGCTAACTGAGTCAATTCTTCTCTTTGTTGTTGTGTTAACTCAATTTTTTCACTATTGATATATATGCCTAAATTATTTATTTTTTGTAATAACATATATCTCTCGAAAGTGTAACTATTTTTTGGAGCCCTTGGTTCTTGTTTTTCAAAAGTACACTTTCCTAGCATTTTTTCTAATAATTCTGGTGTCATAAAAGGCTTTTGGTATGTCATTATTTCCAAATATTCTTCTTGAAAATCTTCATTTGCATATTGATTTCCATAACTTCTTTGTTTATCAAATAGTATATTGACTTCATCAATTAGCATACTTCTTAAAACAGTGTTATTATATTCCCCTGCTTTATTTCTTTTATTTTCTTTAAATTTATCATCTTCATAGAACATTTCTCCAATCGTCCTATAACCTTTTTCTTCTAATATTTTTTTATTTTCAATAGTACCTTTACTTAATTTTCCTACTTCTTTATCTTCTTCGTCTGTTTTTCTATTAGATTTATAGCCTCTTCGTTTTGCAATACTAGTTAATACTCTTGCCCAATCTCTCGAATTTAATAGTTGCTCTAAACCTAGCTTTCTTAATTCCCATACATTTTTGTCTTCATTAGTTAATACATATAGGTTAACTAACTGTTCTTTTGAAACTAGTTTGTATTTTACAAAAAGTTCCTTAATTTTTTCCATTCTAACTGTTCTTCTTCTAATTCTCCTTCTTGCTCCTCTTGCTTCTCTTCTTTTTAAATTTAAAGACTTTCCATCTGGTTCTTCTGCTTTTTTAAATACTCTTACTCCTAGGTCTTCTATTCTACTTTTTTCATTATTGATAACTGCCCATCCCACTGATGCAATTCCTATATCTAATCCTATGGTATACCTCATACAGATACCTCCTCAATATATTTATACATGTAAAATTTTATCATAGAAGTAATGAATTGTCAAAATTTGTCATTTTTGTCAAAACACAAGAAGATACCCCATGCCAAAAAGCATGGGGCTTACTTCGCACTAGTAGTTTATTATAGTAACCTACTAAATTTTGATATGATATAATATGCTTTTATATTACAATAGATTTTTAGATATGTCAAGTCTTACTTGCTAAAATA
This sequence comes from uncultured Clostridia bacterium, assembly GCA_944390505.1. Taxonomy (GTDB): domain Bacteria; phylum Bacillota; class Clostridia; order TANB77; family CAG-508; genus CAG-273. Next base: position 2,010 of record CALXQF010000121.1, read on the forward strand.
TGCTAATGCTCATTATAATATGTCCATTAATTCTTTCAAATCGTAAATTTCATAATTAATTTGATGAGGTAGAAAAATGAGATTACAAGATAAAATAGCTATTGTCACGTTTTACACATGAAAAATTTTAAATTCTTCTATTTCTACTAATCCACTACTTATTAATTCAAGTTCTAACTTTTCTCTTTTCATATTACTTATTTGTATTTTCTCTCTTTTTCCTTTTTCATAATTAGTTAAGATTAAATTATATAATCCTTTATCATTTTCATCTTGGAAAATGAACATACTATTATATCCATCTAGAAATTGGAATTTTTCTATTATCTGTGGCGTTAATTTTTTCCAGAAATATGTAACACTTTCATATCCTCTTTTAGGTTTATCTTCAATATCAGGAATCAACCAATCTCTTCCTTGTTTTTTAGCACTTCTTATTTTTCCCCTTCTTATCCATTGTCTCACTGTGATTTCACTGACATTATATAATTTTGCATATTCAACTACAGTCATATAATTGCATTTTACACTTAATAATATATATTCATTTGAAAAAGTTGCTCCAGTTACTTCTCCATTTTCTACTTCTAGTTCTTCACAAAAACTTAAAGCTAGATCAATAGAATCATTTTTTAACAGATAACAATAACACCACCAATCGTCTGTTAATTTTGGTAAATTTAACTTTTCTAATTCTTTTAAAAATTTTTCACATAGCTTTAAATACTTTTCTTTATGTTCTTTGGATTGATTCTCCAAATCATCATCTGTTTTATAGTAATTATAATGGCTTCTAAATTCTTCTATAATTTCCTCTTTAGTTTGAGAATAATAATTTTTAAAAATTTCTTCCTTTTTCATATACTTTTCTCCTTATTGTATTTTTTCAATACATTTATTGTATTACATAAATACGTTTATTGTCAATAGTAAAATAAAAAAATGCTAATATCTAGCATTCCTTTTTCTCCATTATATAATTAATTAAATCTATTATTATCTTCTTATCTTTGTCAGAAAAAGCTGATATATTATCAATAATATATCTATCTTTTTCTTCTATATGATAGGTCAATAAACCTTTAAAAATACTATTTGCATCAACTTACAAAATATTACAAATGTCTACTAAGGTTTGTAAACTCGCGCCAGATGAGCCTTTTTCTAGTAAGCTAATAAAATTGATTGATTTATTTAATTTTTCTGCCATTACTTCTTGAGTAATACCTCTTGATAATCTTATGGTTCTTATATTTTTTCCAATGGTTTGTAATATTTCTTTTCTTTCATTTTCCATATTCAAGTCCTCTTGTATAGTATAACAATAGTACTTGAATTTTATAACAAAATATTACTTGAAATACAATAAGTAATAGTGTAAAATAAGAAAAAAGTCGAAAGCATTCCTGTGGAGAAGAAAAAATAAGGTTTGACATATAAAAAACCTCCAAATATAATTTAGGTGTAACAAAT
>CALXQF010000122.1 GCA_944390505.1 uncultured Clostridia bacterium
ATAGTAGTTTAGTAAAACAAAATCATGATTTATTACTAGAGTTATCTAAGGTTAAAAATGCAAAAAAATATTATTTAGATTTACAAGTTCAGAATAATCAAATTATAAATGAAAAACAGGAATTAGAAAATAAATTAAAAATGAATAATATTGAATTAAAGGCTTGCTATGACATAATTAAAGAACTTTCAAATAAAAACGAAAAAATAGAAAAGATATTAAAAGATAAGTTAGGAATTGAAATATTAAATAACAAAAATAATAATATAAATTACTTACATAAATAAACATATAAAAAAGTAATTGAAAATTAATACCTTGTAATTAATTCTCAATTACTTTTCTTTTTTGTCCATTCTTTTGCTTCAGCTTCTTTAAATCTTTCATCTGCAAAAAAATCTGATAAATTTGTTTCCAATCCCTCACATATAAATAATAAATTTTCTAGTCTTATTGTTTTTGTCTTTCTTGTTAAAAACATTGCTATTGTGGAACTATATACACCAGAAAGATTTTCTAATTTATATATAGTAATATTTTGTTCTTGCATTAATTCTTTTATCTTTAAAGCAATTAAATCAGAAAAATCCATATTAACCACCACTTTCTTCTCTATTTTTTTATTTTAGCAAACTACTAGTTTAAAATCGCTCAATAAATTGAGAGAAAAGTTGTAAATGTAGTTCAATAAATTGAGAGGATGTGCTATTATAATGTAAAAGGAGTTATGATTAATATGAAAAAATTTTTCAAAAATTATACAATTAATGATGTACAAAATGTTACAGAAATAATAAAAGAAATAGAAATATGGAATAAAGAGTTTGAAGAACTTAAAGAAAAATTGGAGGATTATTTTAAATTTGAAATAGCTAATTATATTGTAAGTGATATATTAGAATGTGAAACATATAATCATGTTTGTTTGATGATAAATTTAGCTGTTGTAAATAATAGAATTTCATTAGAAAATGGAACAACATTAAAAAATGGATTAAAAAAATTATTTAAAATAAATAATATGTTTGATAAATTTGATAAAGTCAATTTTGTAATGTGAAAGTAAATAAAACATATAATTGTAAATTATTTCTTTTTTGTGTTATAATTACGAAGTAAATAATAATTACTTAACACATTAAGAAGAAAAAACTATAATATAATTTTAAGAAAGAGGGAAAAATGTCATTATTTAATTTTATAAAAAAACAGTTGATAAGTAGTTTAAATGGTAAAGAAATTAAAGAACAATCTAAAATAAAAAAAGTAAGTAATAACAAGAAATTATTATATTTTAATGAAGAATATGAAAATTTAAAAATGTCTACACCAATTAATTTGGAAGAAGCTAGCAAACTTTTTTTAAGTAAAGTTTGTTGTAATTGTGGATATATTTTAGCAAAAGATATAAAAGGAACAACAAAATGTCCAGAATGTAAAGAAAAAGTATATGTTAGAACAGACATGATTAGTAAGAAAAAACTAGTAATTGGAGAAAAAGATATAGAAAAATTTAATAAGTATGATAAGCTAGTAAGAGAAATACTATTCATAGAAAGACTTATGAAAAATAAAGAATATATTTTTAGAGACTATATGGAATTGTTCTATTCCTTAAAACAGAAAAGTTCATCTGTTAAAGATACAGTGTGGCAGTTCTCAAATAAAGTAGGTTGTGAAATGGATAATATGGGATATAAGCAATTTATGAAAGCATCAAAATTAGAGTCAACAGATAGAGTGTTAGAAAATGACAATGCAATAAGAAATTTAGAACTAGCAACCCTTCAATATGTAGCATTATATGAAATTGCAAATTATGAGAAAAAGAATGAAATTGCTTTTAATTTGCTTACAGATATAGCATATAGAGATATACAGATAGTAGTATTAGACAAAGAAGGAAATCCATTTCATGAATTTGAAATGGAAGATTACATAAACAAAGTTCACTCAGCATTGACAATGGAATTTCTTGAAAAAAATAACTATACAATAGATGAATTTAAAAATAAATTTTTAGAAAACAGACATCCATTTATACTTCCACGACTGTCAAATGAAGAAACATGGAAATATATAGAAAAAGCATTAAAAAGACAACAAACCTGGAATAAAAATTATTGTAAAAAATAAAGAAAGCGAGAGTATATGATTGAAAATAGAAAAATTCTAACGGGATTATGTGTAACAATATTTATTACATTGATTGCCGAATGTGTACTTGCAACTATAGATATAAACTTTACATTAGTGCAAGCTTTATCAAATATAGTGTTGGGGATTTTAACATCATCTATAGTATCTACAATAATAGCATTTGCAACCTATAAATATAAATATGATGAAATACAAGAAAATTTAATAAAAAATTTGTTAGAAATATATTCAAAATTGGTAATTTTTAAGTGCTGTTATAAAGAATATGAAAATAAAAATGAAAAGATAATAGAATTGCAAAATAAAATTAGTAAATATATAGGAATAATCCATGATATTGAGTATGATTTAGTTAATAAATTAAAATTAATAGACAGAAAAGAAACAATAGTGTTATTTAAATTTAATGATAAAGCAATAAAAGAAATATCTAAAGGATTCGAGTGTAAAAATGAAAAAATAACGATTAATGTTAAAGGTTTAAATAATCAAAGGGATTTTATAGAATCATATAATAAAATGTTAGAAAAAGTAAGACAATATTTAGATAAATTTTGTGTTGAAAAATACGAAGTTAAATATAAATTATTGAAAGAAATAGACAATAAATATGAAGATATCACATCTGAATCAACTAGAAAAATAAAATCTTCAATTAATTTATAAAATAAGAAAACTCTTGTCACATAAATTTACATTATAGAGTTGTTTTATTTTAAATATACATAATTTATATAAATTTCTTTAAATAAGTAAAAATTTTAAATTATCTTTTGAATAAATTACAATAGATAGACCATATAACAAAATTTGGATTATCCGTCTTTCAGTACATAATCGTAGCAAAAGATAGTAATTTGTAAGTGAACCATAAGTATTTTTCAAAAAATGAACCTGTGGTGTGTGGAAAAGAAAGAATTTATATGCTAAATTGTTAATAAAGAGGTGGTAAGTATGGATAAAGTAAAAATAGGTCAATTTATTGCAAAGTGTCGTAAAGATAAAAAACTAACTCAAGAACAATTAGCGGAAAAATTAAATATAAGCAAAAATGCAGTTAGCAAGTGGGAAAGAGGGATTTGCTTAATGGATATGTCGCTTTTAAAACCATTAAGTGAAATACTAGATGTTAGTGTAAATGATATTTTATCAGGCGAAAGAATACCAGAAGATAAGATAAAAGAAAAATCGGAGGAAAATCTTATAAAATTATCAGAGTTTAATCATTATAAAAGTATTACTATTGGAACTATATTTATATTATTAACGATTACAATTATTATTATATATTCTATTATTAAAGATATAGAATAT
>CALXQF010000123.1 GCA_944390505.1 uncultured Clostridia bacterium
TGCAAATAGGCCCTGGCATTTCTTTTTGATAATTAATATAAGTTCCTCTATTGTGCATATAAGTATCATAATCAAAAGCATAAAAGTAAATTGGCTTTTGTGTAATAGCTGCTTCAAATACAATAGCAGAATAGTCTGTGAGAATAAAATCTGCTACATGTAAAAGCTCTAATCCTATAAAAGATTTTCCCTTTTCTATCTTTTTATTATCTACATAAATTATTTCTGTACCATCATGCAATTTTACAATGAAATTATATTTTTCAAATGGAATATCCCCCACCATATCATCTATTTTAAATTGCATTTCTTTCCTTTTGGTAGGACAATATAAAATATTTTTCTTCTGATTTTTTGCTTGTGGATAAACATCATGAAACTTTTCTGTCACTTTTTTCTTAGCTTCTTCTGATTGCAAAAAATCCACTCTAGGTAAATTTATTACTTTCGTTTGTTCTTCTTTAGCATCAAAAGCTTCTCTAAAAAACTGTTTTGAAGTTTTGCTGGAAGTTAGAATATAAGTATAATTTTTGTGCATCTTCATGGTTTTAGCCATTTTACCATTTCTACCATCTTCTAAATCTAAAGTAGAATAACCAAACTTTTTCAATGAACCTAATGCATGCCATATTTGTATCACTACTAAATCTTTTTTCTGTTTTAAAATACAAACTGGTATACAATATCCATCTAAAATGACTACTTTTGATGTTGCAATATGATACATTTGCTTAAACATGTAGAAAAAGTATTGTATTTTATTTTTTATTCCATCATTTAATTCTTTACATAGCATTACTGTTTTTATTTCTTTTTCTTCTTTTTTAAACTCTTCTATTATCATCTGGAAATCGATTGGTATATCATTTCCTTGTCTACTAATAAAAGTAACTTTATTTTTTTGTATAGGACATAATTTGATAAAAAAGTAAATCACATTTAAAACAGCAATTCCAAATTGAATAATTAAATACTTCATTTTACCCTTCCTTAAAAACCCAGTCCACAACCTTTTGCGTTGATTTTCCATCACATGCACTCATGAATTTTTCTATAAATTTCTTTCTTTTTTCTTCTTCCATTGCTGGATTTGCAATTGCTTTCACCAATTCTACGCTATTTTTAGCAACTGTTCCATAAACATATTCATCAAATGGAAAATAAAGTCCTCTTCCATTTTCTACATAATCTTTATAATCATAAGTAAAATAAATAATAGGTTTATTTGTTAATACATAATCAAAAATAACAGAAGAATAATCAGTAATCAAAATATCTGCAATTAGTAAAAAATCATTAATATCTCTTTCTTTTGATAAGTCATAATAAAAATCTGGATATTCTTTATATTCATTGTATTTACTTGTTTTGGTTTCTACTATTTTATTATATAAAAATGGATGCCATTTAAAAATGAAAATATAATTTTGTTTACCAAATTGGTTATAAAGTTCTTCTAAATCTAAATTTTCTATTCCATAATGTGCATCTGTAAATTGAGTTCCTCTATAAGTAGGAGCAAATAAAATTACTTTTTTGCCTTTTAAAAATGGATATTCGTGATACAATTCTTCTTTTTTATTTTGAATATATTGTTCATCAAAAAAGATATCTGTTCTGGGAATTCCAGTTGCTTTTACTTTATCCATATTTACTGCAAAAGCCTCTGCATAACATGGTCTAATTGCTTCTGAACTTGTGATAACTCTTGTATATTTTTTATAGCCTTTATGTATATTTTTTAAGTCTGAAGACTCTCTACTATGTCCAAATCGTTTAAAAGCTCCTGCTCCATGCCATAATTGAATGAGTTCTTGTCCTTTACGTACTTTTAAGTGAGAGGTAGCTTGTACTAAATCTTCTAATAAAATATATTTAGAAGTAGATAAATACTTTATTAACTCTATTTTTTGCTTTAATCCTCTTTTTTCATTTCTGTTAGCTTTTAAAGATACTACTTTTTCATATTGATTATCTGGCAAAAAGTCATAAACTGCTTTTAAGTTTCCTCCTAGTTCTTGTCTTTCATCAGATAAGAATAATACTCTATTTTTCTTTAATGGCATTACTATGTTAAATATTCTATTAAAAATAACAATGAATATTTGATTTGTTACTCGCCTTGTTCTTCTAATATACTTTTCTATTTTTTTCATTAATCCAATATCCTCTCTTAATGCAACTTCAAATATGTATATGAACGTTTTTCATTTATTACGATAAAATTTTGATATAGTCTTTTACAAATTCCACTTCATTACAGTTTTAAAATCATTATTCAAGTCACTATCAAATGCAATATTGATATCATTTAATTGATTAATTTCAATTTCTTCAGAAATAATATTTCCTAAATATTCTTGCAATTGTTCGTCTTGTATTAGTTCTACTGCTTTTTCAAAGTCATCATATCCACTTCTGCTATTACCTAAAAGAGTAATTCCTTTTTCTAGTACCATTCTAGTATTTATATCTACCGGTTCTTCTGATACCCCCATCAAAGAAATAGATCCCTCTGGATTAATATAGTCAATAATTTGATTAATGGCATCTGCTGATTTTGGTCCACCAACGCATTCAAAAGCATGATCAATGCGAAAATCATCTTCTATTTCATTAATTAATTTTAGTTCATCTGCAAACGAAAAATAATTTAATTTTTCTGTTCTAGTTCCTAATACCACAATCTTACTATCTGGGAAATAACTTTTTAACATGAGTGAAGTAATATATCCCATATTTCCACAGCCCCATACACCTATTGTGTTACGTCTTTTATGGCTCTTTATGATAAAGTTTTCAATTGCATTAATTGATACACTACATAATTCTAATAATGATCCTACATTTTCTCTAATTTTTCTAATTGGAATCAATCTATCTCTTCTAATATAAACAGCACTTTGCATAAATCCATCTGCAGAACTTGATCTAAATTTAGAACTTCTTAAATAATTTTCTTTTATAATTTCATCTTCTTCCACTGGAGTGTTTGGAATTAGTACTACTTTTTCTCCCACCTTGTATTCATGTTTTGCATCATAAATAACTTGTCCTACTGCTTCATGAATTAATGCTAGTGGTAATTTTTTATCTAGTATTTCTTTTTTTCTTCTTCCTTGATAATATCTTTGGTCCGCGGCACAAATAGATAAGTAGGTTGGTCTTACAATAACTAAGTTTTCATTATATTGTTCATCCTGAAAAAAGATTTCTAAATTTTTAGGAGTTACTAATTTCACAATTTCATTTATCATATTTAATCTTCCTTATCATTTAAATTATTTAACATTAGATTAGCCATTTTTAAATCATATTTTGTTGTAATTTTTATGTTATAGTTCTCACCCATTACTAATCCAACATCTTTTTGTTTTAGGACATATACTTTAGC
>CALXQF010000124.1 GCA_944390505.1 uncultured Clostridia bacterium
CTTTTACTGATAAACTAAATGTAGTAGTACAAAGAATTTATCAGCATTATAAAGGATATAGTAGTATTGACGAAATTAGAGATATGAATATAGATGGTATATCTGGTGGTGTATCTGGACTTCCAGAATCCTTCTTAAGCCAAGTAGCACAAACAGATGGCGATTATTTAGACCAAATTGTAGACCATAAAGTACCTCGTGCTTGTGATAGTATTTGGATTATGTTCCATGGTAAATCTATTCGTTTAGGATTTTTATCATTTGGTTCAGAGGCAGAATTAAAAAGAGTTTGTCAAAACATTTATAAATATAATAACCCAGGACAGTTATCAGATACCAATGGTTATAAAATCAATGAAATGAAGGATGGCTCTCGTGTTGTTGTTGTTAGACCAAGTATGTCTGAAACATGGGCATTTTTCGTAAGAAAGTTCGACGTTAAACGTGCTACACTAGAGCAAATTGTACGTTTTCCAGGAAAAGATGAAACCATTGACTTATTAAAATATTTAGTAAAAGGAGCAAGAATTATCTCGCTAACTGGTGAACAAGGATGCCGGAAAGACCACAATGTTAATGGCTATGATCGAAAATATTTATGAAACAATGAACCTTCGTATTACAGAAACTGCATTCGAGCTTCACTTAAGAAAAATTTATCCAACCAGAAATATATTATCAATGAGAGAAACAGAAACTGTTTCTGGACAAGACTGTTTGGACGTTCAAAAGAAGACTGACGGTTCTGTTAATATCATCGGTGAGGTTGCAACTGACCCTGTTGCATCTTGGATGATTCAATCAGCCCAAGTTGCTTCTAAGTTTACATTATTTACTCACCACGCTAAAACATTCCCAGACTTAGTAACAGCTCTTCGTAACTCTATGTTAAGAGCAGGTGTATTCAAAGATGAAAAAACAGCAGAGGAGCAAGTTGTACAAGTTTTAAACTTTGACATTCACTTAGTAAAGGACTTTAGAGGAAGAAGATATATAGAAAGAGTAACAGAATGTATTCCAGTAGAAGACAAAAACGAATATACATTTGACCATAGAAAAGAAAAAACATTAGAAGGAAAATTAGATAAATTCATGGATAATGCTACTGTTTATTTTACAAAATCTACAAACCGTGAATTATATAAATATAGAAACATACTAGAATATCATGACGGAACTTATGTACTTACCAATCCAATTTCTGAGCATAATATTAAAGAAATGAGAAACAACATGGATGATGCAGATTTACAAGGATTTAATGACTTCTTGGAGAGAAATTGGGGAATCAAACCACCAAAGGAAATTGACTATGAAGAAGAAGCCTCTGTAAATGCAATACCACAAGAAACACAACCTAAAAAAAGAGGAAGAAAACCAAAAAAAGCAGAGGTATAAAATATGCAAAAGAAATACAGAAATGAGGTGACTAAATAGTTGGATAGTAATATGCTGATGTATATGCTAATAGGAGTGGGAGCATTATTTGCTATTATTGTAATTGCTTTCCTTATTATTAGCAAAAAGAGTAAAAGCTCTGAAATTAGAGAGATACAAAGATTAAGAGAAGGAACAAAGGAAAAAAGTTTCTCGGCAGAAATTTTGTATCAAAAACTATATGTTATCTATCTTAGGACCCCTTTCTTAAAAAGATATATTTTAAAATTAAGAAGAAGACTAGCAATTATTAATGTGGAAGATGAATATCTAACCAGAAAACAAGCTGCTAGAATCTTAACAAGAACAATCTTAATTATTATTCCTTTAGCAATTGCTATTGTAGTTATTACTCATGAAAACATATTACTCATGACGATGCTACTCATTTTTGAATTATTTATGGTAGACACTTTTATTGATGGAATGGTTGATAAATTAGATAATAAACTTCTAACAGAACAAATTGAATTTTTCTCTGAAATAAGACATGCTTACCATGAATTTAACATGGTAGAAGAAGCTATTTACCAAGTAGCACAAGATGATGATAAACCAGAAATGGCAAGACAAGCAGAAAAGATTTATGAGGTATTAATTTCTAATGATCCAGAATCAGAACTAGAAAAATATTATGACATAGCACCAAATAGTTATTTGAAGGAATTTGCAGGAATTTCTTACTTAACAAAAGAATTTGGTGATCGTAAAATAGATAATTCATCACTATACTTAAAAAATTTGAACAATATTACACAAGAAATGCAACTAGAAATTTTAAAAAGGGACAAACTAAATTATACTTTTCAGAGCTTATCTGTTATCTCTATATTACCAATGCTTGCCATTGAACCAATTAAAAATTGGGCTGTATCACAATTTAGTTTTACAGCAAGTTTTTATAATGGTAGAAATGGTATGATTGTACAGATTTTACTATTAATTGCTACCTTTGTATGTTACATTTTAACAAGAAAACTAAAGGATAATGGTTCTACTGCTATGAATACCAAAAATACAGAAAATCCATGGCAAGAGAGACTATATAAAATTCCATTTGTAAAAAAGTTTGTTAATTTATTTGTTCCAAAAGATGGAACAAAAGAATATAGACAGTTAAAAAACAAAATGAAAGAAGCTGCAACAAAAGACAAAATGGAGTGGATTTATATTAATAGAATTATTCTATGTATAGTGATATTTTTTGTATCCATATTCTTATTTGGACAGTTACATTCAATTACGATTAATAATGTTTTTACAGATCCAACTGTAGACTACAATATTATAGGGCAAATGTCTGAAAAACAAACACAAGATGCAATGGAATTAACAGAATCAGATAATGAGTATATTAGATACTATAGAGGAAATACAAAAATAACGCAAGATGACATAGAATATGCAATGAGAAGAGGGACAGTTAATGATCATTATGAATTAAGCAATGATGAAGAAATTGCAGCAGCAGCAGAAAGAGTACTTGGAAAATTGCAAATTGTTAATACAGAGCAAATGTCATGGATAGAAGTTTTGCTAGGAATGGTTTTTGCTGTCATTGCTTATAATGCACCTATTTGGATGTTAAAATTCCAAGCAAAGATGAGACAAATGGAAATGGAAGATGAAGTAATGCAGTTCAATACTATCATTCTAATGCTAATGAAGATAGAGAGAGTTAATGTAGAAATTATACTAGAATGGTTAGAGAGATATGCAAATATTTTCAAAGAACCAATTAGCAAGTGTGTAAATAACTATGAAAGTGGTGCATGGGAAGCATTAGAACAACTAAAAGAAGATGTATCTTATCCACAATTCATTCGTATTGTAGAAAGCTTACAAGCAGCAGTAGAAAAAATTCCAATTGCAGATGCATTTGATGAGCTAGATACGGAGAGGGATTATTATCAAGAAAAACGTAAAGAATCCAATGAAAGATTAAT
>CALXQF010000125.1 GCA_944390505.1 uncultured Clostridia bacterium
CACTACTAATTGCCCATCTATCACTGAAAAAGATACCTGCAAAAATTCCTACCCCAACTAAAAGCAATAATACCATTATAATAAAAATAATTAATATTGCTTTTTTTAATTTAGAATGTTTCTTTTTCTTCTTGCCTTTTGTTCCTTTTGTATCTACTTTAATGGTGTCGTCTTTTCCACGTCTTGTATTTTTCGTTTTTTTGCTTGCTTGCACTTTATATTGTTTTGTTTTACTATTATCATTTTTTCTTGTTCCCATTAGGATATCCTCCTTGGCTAAAAATTAACATATTTATTATATAATATATTATGAAAAAAGCAAAGTATTTTCATAAATTTTTAAGGTTTTACACAAAATATTCACAAAATTTTTACTCAAATTAACTATCGCATACTATTATAGTTTAGTTTTATTGAAAATTACTTTTTTCTAGGTCGAAATGTTGCAATATATTTAGTTTTATTAAAATCATTATCTAATAACGTTATTCTAATTTTGCTGTATTTACTTTTATACTAAAATTTGATATGATATATATGCTAGAAAAAATGATAAAGGGGTTCATTATCAATATGAAAAATATAATAAGTGTAACATCATCAATTAAACCTAAACCAAAATTAAACAGAATACAAATTTGCATTCTATATTTCTTTTTGTTTGCATTTATTGGTTGGCTAATGGAAACTTTATATGCTATTTACAATCTAGGGTACTTTACCAAAAGAGGTTTTTTATATGGTCCTATTTGTCCTATTTATGGTTATGGGGCATTAATGTTAATTCTATTTCTAGGAAAATATAGAAAAAATAATTTAAAATTGTTTGTGTATGCAGCTGTTCTGTTTTCTGCTTTTGAATATATTGCAAGTTACGCATTAGATGCACTTTTTTCTATGCATTGGTGGGATTATACAAATGAATTTTTCAATTTAAATGGACGTATTAGCATTTTTTATTCTTTTGCTTGGGGAATTATTGCTATTCTTTTCCTAAATCACATTTATCCATTTTTAAAGAAAAAAATTAATTTATTGCTTTCCAAAATTCCATATAGATTACAAGTTAGTTTTATTTATCTTCTTTTCACTATTTTTATTATAGATACAATTGCTTCTTGTATAAGATATTTATCATAAATAAAAAACCTGAAATATATTTTTTTATATTTCAGGTACTTTTGAACCAAGGTGTGTCCCAAGACTGACAAAATGTCAGTCTTAGGACGTACCTTAAAACTGACGTTTTGTCAGTTATTAGGAACGTCCCCAAACTGACACGCAAGCTGACACCTTGAAATTGCCAAACCGTCTCCTACTTCTAAAATTTCAGTTTGCAAATTTGTATTATTGGTAACTTCTGCAATGTATTCTCTCAAATTTCTGACAGCAGTACGTTGTTTATGTTTATTATAGTCTCCCATTACATATCCTTTATATAGAACATTATCTGCTATAATCACTCCATCTTTTTGAATTAATCTTAATGCTTGTTTCAAAAAGAAAGGATACTTCCCTTTTGCTGCATCTATAAATATCACATCATATTTTTCTTGAAGAGTAGGTAGTATCTCTACTGCATCTCCTGCATAAATATTAATTTTACTTTCTACTTCAGCCTTTTTGATATTTTCTTTTGCTTCTCTGGCTCTTCCTTCATCCCTTTCAATGGTATCTATTTTTCCGTTTTCATTTAAGTATGCAGAAAAGCAGATGGCTGAATAACCAACTGCTGTTCCAATCTCTAGAATTCTATTTGGCCTTTTTTCTAAAAGTATTTTTGCTACTACTTCTAAAGTATCATCCATAATAATAGGAATATGTTGTTCTAATGCTTTTTGTTTTATCTCTGCCAATTTTTCTAGGTTCATGCTATTCTCCTCTCTTATTCAGCTGATGCTCTTCTTGCCATTCTTTCTCTTGTTTTATTATCTAGTATTTTCTTTCTTAAACGAATATTTTTGGGTGTTACTTCTACTAGTTCATCTTCTGCAATAAATTCAATTGCTTTTTCTAATGACATTTGAATTGGTGGTACTAAACGAAGGGCATCATCTGAACCAGAAGCTCTAGTATTTGTTAAGTGTTTTTCTTTACATACATTAATAGAAATATCTTCATTTCTAGAGTTGATACCTACAATCATCCCTTCATATACTTCAACACCTGGACCTATTAAAAGTTCTCCTCTTTCTTGTGCATTATATAATCCATAAGTAATAGAAGTTCCTTGCTCAAAGGCTACTAATACGCCTCTTGTTCTAGATTGAATTTCTCCTTTATATGGTTCATAAGAATCAAAAATACTATTCATGGTTCCTTCACCTTTGGTATCTGTTAGAAATTCAGTACGATAACCAATAAGTCCTCTTGCAGGAATCTTGAATTCTACTTTTGTATGTCCTGCTTCTGCTGGTTCCATATTCAACATTTCTGCTTTTCTTCTACCTAATTTTTCGATTACATTTCCAATACAATCATCTGGTACATTCACTACCAATCTTTCCATTGGTTCACATTTTATGCCATCAATTTCTTTATAAATAACTTTTGGACGAGATACTAATAGTTCAAAGCCCTCTCTTCTCATGGTTTCTATTAAAATAGATAAGTGCAATTCTCCACGTCCACACACTTCAAAGCTATCTGGTGTATCTGTTTCTTTTACACGTAAGCTTACATTTCTTTCTAATTCTTTGAATAATCTATCACGAATATGTCTTGATGTAACAAATTGTCCTTCTTTTCCTGCAAATGGTCCATTGTTAACACTAAATGTCATAGATACAGTTGGTTCATCAATATCTACAAACTCAATTTTTTCTGGGTTGCTTGGGTCACATACCGTTTCTCCAATATTAATATCTGCAATACCGGAGATACAAACAATGTCCCCTGCTCCTACACTGTCTTTTTCTACTCTTTTTAAGCCTTCATAGGTAAATAATTTTGCAATTTTTCCTTGCATAATTTTGTCATCTTTTTTACATACAGCTACATTCATACCATTATTGATAGTTCCACGTTCTACTCTACCTACTGCAATTCTTCCTAAATAGTCATCATAATCAATATTAGATACCAATAATTGCATGGTTCCATCTAAATCACATTTTGGTGGTTGAATCTGATTAATAATTGTATCAAAAATACAAGTAACATTATCGCTTTCTTCTTCTAGATTCATTTTGGCAATTCCGTTTTTAGCAGATGCATATACTACTGGGAAGTCTAATTGTTCATCATTGGCATCTAATTCAATAAATAATTCTAGTACTTGATCTACTACTTTTAAAGGATTTGCTCCTGGTCTATCAATTTTATTAATAACAACAATTGGTTTTAAATTTAATGCTAATGATTTTTTTAGTACTTC
>CALXQF010000126.1 GCA_944390505.1 uncultured Clostridia bacterium
ATGTTGTTAAACTAAACCCAGCAAAATAATGAAAAACAATTGACAGAAAAATAAAATATAGATAAAATAATATCATATTATTAAGTAGCCAAAGAAACAGCTATATTTTGAAAATAGAAAGTATCTTTCTATAGAATTTTGTTTTTAAAATAAAAGAAAGGAAGAAGAATAATGGAAAAAGTAAGAGGATTCGAAATTGCAAAAGGATGGGAAGGAAAAGAAATCCATATGCCAGTTCGTAAAACAAAATATTCAGCAGGATATGATATAGAAGCAGCAGAAGATTGTGTTGTACCAGCTTTCAAGGCAGGACAAGCACCTACTTTAATTAAAACAGGATTGAAAGCATATATGCCAGAAGATGAATATTTAATGTTATGTAATAGAAGTTCTAATCCTAAGAAAAAAGGATTAGTAATGGCAAATAGTGTAGGAATTATTGATAGCGATTATTACGAAAACCCAGACAATGATGGACACTTTATGTTTGCATTTTATAATGTGAAATCAGAAGATGTAGAAATCAAAAAAGGAGAATGCATTGGTCAAGCTATTTTTCAAAAATATGGTATCATAGATGATGATAATGCAGAAGGAGAAAGAGTAGGAGGTTTTGGTTCTACCAGTAAATAAAAATGACCACTCCGTAAAAGTAACATAAAAAATATAAAAAAAATAAAATCAATGAAACCATTGATACAGGAGAAATTCAAAGAAAATGGTTTAAAAAATAGATGGTAAAAGTTTTGACTTTTACCATTTTTTGTAGTATAATAGAACTGTGGTTGAAGAAGAGCCTAAAAACCTTTCTTAACTAACTGTAACATAAATTTTGCAAATTAGAAAGGAGTGTCTTACATGTTTAATGTAGGTGATAAAATTGTATATCCAATGCACGGAGCAGGAACTATTGATGCAATAGAAGAAAAAAATATTTTAGGAGAAAACCAAGCTTATTACATTATCAAAATGCCAGGAGAAGTAAAAGTAATGGTTCCAACAGCAAAGGCAGAAGAAATTGGTGTTAGAAATGTAATAGGAAAAGAAGATGCAGAAAAAGTAATTTCAATTTTAGGAGAAGACGAAACAGAAATGTCTCAAAACTGGAATAAAAGATATAGAGATAATATGGAAAAAATGAAAAGTGGAAACATTTTTGAAGTAGCAGATGTTGTTAGAAATTTAAGTTTTAAACAAAAAGAAAAAGGACTATCAACAGGAGAAAAGAAAATGCTTTCTAATGCAAAACAGATTTTAGTGAGTGAACTTGTTTTAGCAGAACATGCTTCGCAAGATGAAGTAGAACAATTAATAGATAATAAAATTAATATATCATTTGATGAATATAGAATGCCACATGAGCAAGTAGATTTAAATACAAGTGCAGTTAACAAATTTATTCCATTTGATGACAATAATGATAATTTATCAGGAAACCTATAATAACATAAAATTTTGATGATTTAAAAACATATATAAAGAAAAGCAATATTAAAATAAATACATAAAATAAAAAGCTTCAATAGAAAGACGACTAAAATCGTCTTTTTATTTATTCAAAAAGAAAAAAGGACAAAGAAATATTATGTTTATTCTGCAATTGGAAAAAATTGCAAAATAATATTTGTCATATTGTGTAGAAGGATTTATCTACTTTATGTCGAATAATATAATAAGATAGAAAGGTAGTCGAAATTGGTAAAATATAGTGATGAATTAATTGAAGAAGTAAGAACAAGTAATGATATCGTTGATGTGATATCTCAATATGTAACTTTAAAAAGAAGTGGGAGAAATTTTTTTGGATTATGTCCATTTCATAAAGAAAAATCTCCCTCTTTTGCTGTTTCGCCAGATAAGCAAATTTTTCATTGCTTTGGTTGTGGGGCAGGAGGAAATGTCATTCACTTTGTTAGCAAAATAGAAGGACTTAATTTTAAAGATACACTAGAAATATTAGCCAATAGAGCTAATATTACATTACCAACATTAGACAACTATGAAGATGATAAAACTGCAAAATTAAAATCAAAAGTTTATGAAATTAACCAAATAGCAGCAGAATTCTATCATGAAAATTTATATCAGCCAACATCTAAAGTCGCTCAAGAATATATCAAAAAAAGAAAATTAGACAATCGTACATTAAAAGCTTTTTTAATTGGTTATTCTGGTAATTACAATGAACTATACAAAATTCTAAAAGAGAAGGGATATACCGAAGAAGAAATGCTAGCCTCTAGTTTGATTAAAAAAACACAAGAAGGAGAATTTATTGACAGCTTTCGTAAAAGATTAATGTTTCCTATTCAAGATGTAAGAGAAAGAGTAATTGCTTTTGGTGGAAGAGTATTAGATGATAGCAAGCCAAAATATATTAATTCTCCAGAAAACATTGTTTATAGTAAAGGTAGAAACTTATTTGGATTAAATGTTGCTAAAAAATATGATACGAAAAAAATTATTATCGTAGAAGGCTACATGGATGCCATTTCTCTTTATCAAAGAGGAATTACCAATGTAGTCGCATCGCTTGGAACTGCTATGACAGAAGCACAAGGAAGATTACTAAGAAGACATAGCCAGCAAGTCATTTTAGGATATGATGCAGATGGAGCTGGACAAGCAGCCATTTTAAGAGGAATGGAAATATTGCAAAATCTAGGATGTGATATTAGAGTTTTACAAATAGAAGGTGCAAAAGATCCAGATGAATATGTCATTAAATATGGTCCAGAAAGATTTCAAAAATGTGTAGATAACGCTATTTCATTAGTAGAGTTTAAAGTAAAAGTATTAAAAAAAGAATTAAATTTAGAAAACACAAATGACAAAATTAAATTTTTAAATGAAATTGCCAAAATATTAGCCAAAGTAACTAATCAAATGGAAAGAGAAATTTATATTGATAAACTTTCAAAAGAATATCAAATCTCAAAAGAAGCCATTCAAGCAGAGGTCAATAAACTAATTTATTCTAATCATCCAGGAGCAAAGAAACTAGAAAAGAGAGTAACAAATATAAAAGTGCCAGAAGAAAATCAAGAAAATGCAATTGCACCAAGTGTTTTACGAAGGGAAAATATGGTTATTTATTTACTGGTAAATGAACCAACAGTTGCTTATGAAAAGCTAAAACCAATCATTACTGTAAATGATTTTCAAGATGAACGAAATCAGCAAATTTTAAAAAAATTGTATGAAGAATTAGAAAAAGGTAATAGTAATACTAGTCAAGCATTAAACAATTTTGAAGATGAACACATTATTAATCATTTTACAGAAATTATGGCATATGATTTTGAAATTACAGATGTTCATAAGGCAATAGATGATGTAATTAATATTTACGAAA
>CALXQF010000127.1 GCA_944390505.1 uncultured Clostridia bacterium
TGCATACTCTTCCCCCTCTTTTCCTAGTTCATGACTTTCATACATTGTTTCCCTCCTAGTGTTCATTTTTGATAAAAATATCGTTTTCTCACATGCTTTTTCTATTGAATAGTAATTTTTTCATTTTTTATAATCTGATATATTTGTTTCCAGGTAAATTTTGAACTAGCCCTTCCAATTCCATGCTCAATAATGCTTCTGAAATTTCAGATAGCTGTTTTCCTGTTAATTTACTTATCTCATTCATGGATATTGGAATATCCCCAATTGTTTGATAAATATTTTGATATTTATTAGCCACTTCTCTTTTACTATCTTGCTCTAATAAATCATAAAACTCCAAAATATCTTGTGGTTTTGTTACCAGATAACCACCATTTTGAATAAAACTATTTGGAATATATCCTGCCGGTTCATTGATTTTATTTGGAATACAAAATACTTGCTTATTTTGCTCTATTGCATACCTTGCTGTAATCATACTTCCGCTTCTATATCTTCCTTCTACTACTAATACCCCCATTGCCAATCCACTAATAATCCTATTTCTTTTTGGAAAATAAGCTTTGTTTACTGGCTCCTCTGGAGGATATTCTGAAACAATACAGCCCCCATTTTGTAAAATTTGATTGTATAAATATTGATTCTCTTCTGGATAAATATGCTTAAAACCACTTCCTATTACAGCAATTGTTTTTCCTATTTTGTTCATAGAAGAATAATGAGCAATGGTATCAATTCCTCTAGCTAGTCCACTTATGATACACACATTAGCTTGTGCTAATTTTTGGGCAAATTTTTGTGCATATTTTTTACCATAGTCTGTACATTTTCTAGTTCCTACTATTGCAATACTATTTTTTTGCAATAATGAAATATCCCCTTCTACATAAATTTGTTTTGGTGGATTTTGTATTTGTAATAAACTACTAGGAAAGTTTTCACTTTTTCTATCTATTATCTTCATCCCTTATTCTCCTTATTAATTAGCTTTTTATTTTTGTAATTGTCATATTTCTATTTTACTATTGTGCTGGTTTTGTTATGTTATGCTTTATTTTAGTTTTGCCCTATTATTACTTTGCTATTTTCTGATATTTAAATTAATTTTTCTAAAAGATATTTCCGTTATCTTTCTTATTTATTTTCTGTTTTCATTATTTTAATTTTTCCAATATTTTTTATCCAAACTTCTATATTGAATGGCTTCTGCTATGTGTGATTTTTCTATTTTTTCTTTTCCTTCTAAATCTGCTATAGTCCTTGCTACTTTTAGGATTCTCGAATAAGCCCTTGCACTTAATCCCATTTTTTCAAATGCTATTTCTAATAGTTTCTTACTATCTTTTTCTATCTTACAGTATTTTTCAATTAATTTTGGAGTAAGAGCAGAATTAGAGTAAATGTTTTCATTTCCATAACGTTGTCTTTGAATATTTCTTGCCTTATCTACTCTCTTTTTTATTTTTTCTGAACTTTCTGGTATTTCTTCTTTTTGTAATCTATCATATTTCACAGAATTTACTTCAATTTGAATATCAATTCTGTCTAATAAAGGTCCGCTGATTTTTCCCATATATTTTGTAATTGCTTGTGGTGTGCAAGTACATTCTTTATCTGATGAACCATAATACCCACAAGGACATGGATTCATAGAAGCAACAAACATAAACTCACATGGATAAGTAAAACTGCCATTTAATCTGCTAATTGTTACTGCACCATCCTCTAAAGGTCCTCTTAAAACTTCTAATGTGTGTTGATTAAATTCTGGTAATTCATCTAAAAATAATACTCCGTAATGTGCTAAACTAATTTCCCCTGGTTTTGGATTAATTCCTCCTCCTGATAAAGAAGTAGCAGAAATAGTATGGTGAGGAGCACGAAATGGTCTTGTTGTAATAATAGGGATCTCTGGTTTTAAAGTACCTGCTATACTATGAATTTTAGTAATTTCTAAAGCTTCTTCAAAACTTAAATCTGGTAGAATAGATGGAATTCTTCTTGCTAACATTGTTTTGCCGTGAACCCGGACTACCGAATTAATAAACAATTATGTCCTCCGGCAGCAGCTATTTCTATTGCTCTTTTTACACTTTCTTGTCCTTTTACTTCTGAAAAATCAAAGGGGTATTTTTGTTGCTGGCTTAAACATTCTTCCCACGAGGTATGAAATGCTGGTATTTTTGTATCTCCATTTAAATAATTAACCACTTCATTTAAGTCCTCTGCACCTAAAATCTCTATTCCATCTATAATAGATGCTTCTTGTGCATTTTGCTTTGGAAGAATTACTTTTTGAATTCCTAACTTTTTAGCTTCTATGCAAATAGGTAAAACACCACTAATTGGATTTAAATTTCCATTTAATGATAATTCACCTATTAATAAAACATTGTTGGCCCCTTTACCATAGATAACATCTAAACTCATTAAAATTCCTACCGCAATAGATAAGTCAAAAATAGGTCCCTCTTTTCGTAAATTAGCAGGTGCTAGATTAACAACTATTTTTCTACTTAATAGTTCATACCCAGAATTTTTGATGGCTGTTCTAACTCTTTCTTTAGCTTCTTTTACACTAGTATCTGGAAGCCCTACAATATCCCATGCAGGTAAGCCAGAAGAAATATCTACTTGCACCTCAATTAAAAAGCCTTTTAAGCCATGTAATACCATACTTTTTGTAATTGATAACATTTAATAAACTCCTTGGAAAAAATTTTGAAATAAATTATTTTTAATTAGTTGATATTGGTATGATATAAATATTTTAGAAAACTTTGAATGAAATATATTATAATTATACAGGATTTTTTTAAATATGCAAGTATCTTTGGTAAAATTTGTCATTTTCTTTCATCATAACTTTTCAATTGATTTTTTTACATCAATTGTTTATTATTCTTTGAATTTACTTTTTGAGTAATGATTTATCATTTTCTTTTATTTAATTAGACTTTTTGAGTACGGTTTACAGTTTTTTACATTTTTCGACATAGTCAATGTGTTATACTTATGTTAACCATCATAATAATATTTTGGTAATATCCCTGGATAGTTGTCAATTTTGATAATAAACAACATTTTAATTCTAAAAGAGTGGGATTGATGCTTTTTTCTTCTGTCGATACTGTTCTCTAAGTTTGTTGTTGGGGATATTTTATTTCGGCTATTTTTAATTTTCCTCCACATTTTGCACATCTATATTTTTTGATAAGGTTACTATTAAAACGTTTTCTATAAATTTCTTGTCCACAGTTTTGGCAAAGAATTTTATATTTATAATCTTTTTCTTCTTTATAGGTAAGATTGCTTTTTTGATAGTCTTG
>CALXQF010000128.1 GCA_944390505.1 uncultured Clostridia bacterium
ATTAGTTTCTTAACTAGTAATTTTGTCAATGTAACTTGGCAATAGGTCTTTAACTAATTTACAATCATTATTTTTCCCCATTATCATCAACCTCCTTTAATTTTTGTTTACCTCTATAAAATATTACTCTTGCCGAATTTTCACTAATTCTTAAAATCTCACTAATTTGTTTAAAAGTTAAATCTCCTATAAGTCTTAAACTCATTATTTCTCTTGTTTTTTCGTCCAATCTATTAATTTTGCTATAAATATCTAATTTATTAATGGTGACATTTTCTATATTATGCTGTTGAATTCCACTTTCATTTATATCTTCAAAAGGAATAATAGATATTTTTTTGTGTTTTTTTAATTCTCTATAGTATAAATTTTTTGCTATTTGACATAGCCATACAAATAATTTACAGTCTTGTCTAAAATGTCTAATTTCTTTTACTGCAATATAGAATGTTTCTTGTGTTAAATCTTCTGAAAGAGTAACATTATGAGTTAAACAAAATAAATATTTATATACTTGATTTGCATAGATTTGATAGATTGTTTCTATATTATATTGTTCCATATATTTCCTCCTTTCTTATATAATAAGAGTATTCTATAACATATTTTGTTACATTTTTTAATTTATTAATATATCTTTAACTATCTAATAGATTGTTGAGAATATGTTTACTGACTTTCAAATAAAATATCATAATGTAACAATAAAAACAAGATGTAGAGATTATTGTTGACATAACTATTTTAGAATGATATAATGCAAACATACTTTATTTAGAAAGGGGTTCTTATTCATGTTAATCCAGTACCTTGAGGCCATTTTCAACAAGAACATGATTACCATGACCTATGGCATCAAGAGAGAGGAGGGGGACGACCAGCAATATTGCAGTTTTATCCAACAACATGCATTTGATGTACTAACAGACGATAAGTGCATTCAAAAAATAGCAATTCCCTAAAATTTTATTTCTAATTAGAGGTAATATGGAAAGTTCGTAAAAGGGAGAAACTTATACTAAAAAATGTGTAGGTTTCTCCCACTTTCTTACAAATTATTCACGAAAAATAGTAGGAAAACCTTGTACTTTTTGAAAAATGAATATATAATAGTAGTGTTGAAAAGGTTTATAGGTAAAGCCTTTCAAAAAACCTAAATATAAGAAAATAAGGAATGAAATAGAAAATGGACTTTATTCAAGCAATTAAAGAAAAAGCAAAACAAGATATTAAAACAATTATTCTTCCAGAAAGTGAAGATTTAAGAGTATTAGAAGGGGCTTCTAAAGTATTAAAAGAGGGATATGCCAAAATTATATTAATTGGTAATGAAGAAGAAGTAAAGCAAAGAGCTAGTCAAAACAATATTGATTTAACAGGTGCAACAATTATAGATCCAAAAACTTCTGATAAATATGAAGAATATGTTAATCAATTTTATGAATTAAGAAAAGCAAAAGGAATGACTTTAGAAAAAGCAAAAGAAACTATATTAGAACCTATTTATTTTGGTATGATGATGGTAAAGCAGGGAGATAGCGATGGATTAGTATCTGGTGCTTGCCATTCTACTGCAAATACATTAAGACCAGCACTTCAAATTTTGAAAACTGCTCCAGGAACAAAACTAGTATCTGCCTTTTTTGCTATGGTAGTTCCAAATTGTGAATATGGCGAAAATGGTGTATTTATTTTTGGAGACAGCGGATTAGTAGAAAATCCAACTGCTGAAGAATTATCTGAAATTGCAATATCTTCTAGTAAGAGTTTTCATCAATTAACTGGAAAAGAAGCAAAAGTGGCTATGCTTTCTTATTCTACTTATGGAAGTGCACATTCTGAATTAACAGAAAAAGTAGTAGAAGCAACAAAGTTATTAAAAGAAAAAGAGCCAAATTTAATTTGTGATGGAGAATTACAATTAGATGCAGCAATTGTTCCAGAAATAGCAGCGTCCAAAGCACCAGGAAGTCCAGTAGCGGGAAAAGCAAATACTTTAATATTCCCTAATTTAGATGCAGGTAATATTGGATATAAATTAGTACAAAGATTAGCAAAGGCAGAGGCTTATGGACCACTTTGCCAAGGAATTGCAAAACCAGTGAATGATTTATCAAGAGGTTGCAATAGTGATGATATTGCAGGAGTAGTGGCAATTACTTGTGTACAAGCACAAGATATGTAATTGATTGAAATATAGAAAATTTTTTCTATTCAATATAAATATTAATTTTAGGAGGATTTATTCATGAAAGTTTTAGTAGTAAATTGCGGAAGCTCATCTATTAAATATCAATTAATAGATATGGAAAACGAAAGCCTAATGGCAAAAGGTTATTTAGAGAAAATAGGATTACCAGATTCCTTTTTAACACATACTGTGAATGGAGAAAAACATAAAATTGAACAAGAAGTTAAAAACCATGAAGATGGTATTCAATTAGTATTACAACAATTAACACACCCAGAATATGGTGTAATTAAGAGTTTAGATGAGATAGGAGCAGTAGGACATAGAGTTGTGCATGGAGGAGAAAAATTCAACTCATCTGTATTAATAAATAATGATGTTATTAATACT
This sequence comes from uncultured Clostridia bacterium, assembly GCA_944390505.1. Taxonomy (GTDB): domain Bacteria; phylum Bacillota; class Clostridia; order TANB77; family CAG-508; genus CAG-273. Next base: position 2,582 of record CALXQF010000128.1, read on the forward strand.
ATGAGAGAATGTATTCCCTTAGCACCATTACATAATCCAGCTGGAATTACTGGAATAGAAGCTTGTCAAAAAGTATTGCCAAATGTTCCAATGGTAGGAGTATTTGATACTGCTTTTCATCAAACACTATCTAAAAAAGCTTATTTATATGCTCTTCCATATGAATATTATGAAAAATATGGAATTAGAAAATATGGTTTTCATGGAACATCCCATAGATTTGTTTCCAAAAGAGTAGCAGAAATCATGAATAAGCCAGTTGAAGATTTAAAAATAATTACTTGTCATTTAGGACAAGGAGCAAGTTTATGTGCAGTAGATGGTGGTAAATCTGTTGACACCTCTATGGGGTTAACACCACTTGCAGGTGTACCTATGGGAACTAGATGTGGAGATATTGATCCTTCTATTGTTACATTCTTAATGAAAAATGAAAATTTAACACCAGATGAAATGGACACTATCATGAACAAAAAATCTGGTAAATTAGGAGTTTCAGGTATTAGTTTTGATGATAGAGATATCGAAAAAGCTGCTGCAGAAGGAAATGAAAGAGCAAAACTTGCTATTGACACATTTGTATATCAGGTAGCTGGTTATATTGGAAGATTTGCAGCACAAATGAATGGTGTTGATGTTATCACCTTTGCAGGCGGAATTGGAGAAAACGGAGTTGAAGCAAGAGAAGAAATTTGTAGCTATCTTGGAGTTTTAGGTATTCAAATTGATAAAGAAAAGA
>CALXQF010000129.1 GCA_944390505.1 uncultured Clostridia bacterium
AACTTGCAAAAGAATATCAAATATCAAAAGAAGCCATTCAGGCAGAAGTTAATAAACTAATTTATTCTAATCATCCAGGAGCAAAAAAGCTAGAAAAAAGAGTGACTAATATGAAAGAGCCAGAAGAAAACCAAGAAAATGTAATTGCACCAAGTGTTTTACGAAGGGAAAATATGGTTATTTATTTATTAGTAAATGAACCTACCATTGCCTATGAAAAGCTAAAACCAATCATTACTGTAGATGATTTTAAAGATGAACAAAATCAACAAATTTTTAAAAAAATGTATGAAGAATTAGAAAAAGGTAATAGTAATACTAGTCAAGTATTAAACAATTTTGAGGATGAAAAAATTATTAATCATTTTACAGAAATTATGGCATATGATTTTGAAATTACAGACGTTCAGAAAGCAATAGAAGATATCATTAATATTTATGAAAAAGAACAATTAACCAAAAAGAGAAATGAAATTATTAAGCAAATAGAAGAAAATGCTAATGGAGATGCAGACAAAATGAAAAAATTAGAAGAAGAACTAAATGAGATAATTCTGAAATTAGCGAAAATAAAATAGGAGGTTTCATCAATGAAAAAAGAACAAGTAGATAAGCCAATAGAAGAAAAAGCTAGTAAAAAGACAGAAAAGGAAATAAGCAAAGTAGCAGAAAAAACAACAGTAAAAAATGAGAAAACAGAAAATAAAGCAAAAAACAAAACAGGAAATAAAGTAGAAAATAAAAGAGAAACTTCAAAAGGAACCAAAAAAGCAGAAAAAGTAGTAATACCAAAACCAAAAGAAGATAAAAAAGAAGTAAAAAAAGATACTAAGAAAGTAACTAAGTCAAAAACTAGTGCCTCAAAAGAATCTGTTACAATAAAAGAGGATTCTCAGATAAAAAATGCAGAAATAGAAGCACAAAAAATAAAACTAGAAGAAAAGAAAACAGAGAGTCAAGGAGCAGTAAACAAAGCAAAAGAAGCAAATAAAAACGAAGAAAAAGCAGAAGCCAAAGAACCAGTAGAAAAGAAAGTAGAAAACAAAGCAGCAGAAGAGAAAGCAAAGAGTAAGGAGCCAGAAAAAAACGAAGAAAATAAGGATACAGAGAAAGCAGAAACTAAAACAGAAAATAAAAAAATAGAAGAAATTATTCAAAAAGTAAAATCCAATGGAAAAATGACTTATGGAGAATTAGCACATGAATTAGAAGATACTAACCCAGAAGAAATTGATAAAGTATTTGATGCTTTTGAAGATTTAGGTGTAGATGTTTTAAAAGATGATGACATGGACATCGAGCCAGATATGGAAGATTTACAAGATGTAGAAGACATTAAACTAGAAGATATCGACCTTAATAATATCGAAGGTGTTAGTATTGATGACCCTGTTAGAATGTATTTAAGAGAAATAGGAAAAATCCCATTATTAACCTATGACCAAGAACTCGATTTGGCAAAAAGAATTTTAGAAGGGGATGAAGAAGCAAAACAAAAACTAACAGAATCTAACTTAAGATTAGTAGTAAGTATTGCTAAAAAATATGTTGGTAGAGGAATGTTATTCTTAGACCTTATTCAAGAAGGAAATATGGGGCTTATTAAAGCCGTTGAAAAATTTGATTATACCAAAGGATATAAATTCAGTACTTATGCAACTTGGTGGATTAGACAAGCCATTACCAGAGCGATTGCAGATCAAGCAAGAACCATTCGTATTCCTGTTCATATGGTAGAAACAATCAATAAATTAATTAGAACTTCAAGACATTTATTACAACAAAAGGGTAGAGAGCCATCACCAGAAGAAATTGCAGAAGAAATGGAAATACCAGTAGAAAAGGTAATGGAAATCCAAAAAATAGCACAAGACCCAGTATCATTAGAAACTCCAATAGGAGAAGAAGATGATAGTCATTTAGGTGACTTTATTCAAGACGAAGATAGCCCAGCACCACAGGATTCAGCGGCATATACTCTGCTTCGTGAACAATTAGAAGAAGTAATGGGAACCTTAACTTCTAGAGAAGCAAAAGTATTAAAATTAAGATTTGGATTAGAAGATGGAAAAGCAAGAACTTTAGAAGAAGTTGGCAGAGAGTTTATGGTTACAAGGGAAAGAATTAGACAAATAGAAGCAAAAGCATTAAGAAAATTAAGACATCCAAGTAGAAGTAAAAAATTGAGAGATTATATGAATTAAAAGAAATATAAATAAAATGCTCAAAAGCTTGATTTTCTGCTAAAAATGTAGTATAATAAAAGAGTAGTGAAAAGTAAAGAAAAGGAAGAAATAAAATGAGTAAAGTAATGAATTCTATTAAAGAATATCTTCAATGGCTAACAGGAGGAATTAATCAAATTGATTGTCCAGATGAAGTAGATATAGAAACAAGTAATAATCCAGATGATAAACAATTGAGAGAGGCCTTATCAAGAGTAGGCAATATGGAAAAAGAATTTAGCAAAAAAGGTACTGGTTCTGGAAAATCTGCTAAACAACAAGAACAAATTGTAGAAACGGTGGTAATTGATCCAAAAGTAGTGACAGAACTTGCAAAAAAGAGCAAAGAAAAACAAGCTACTCAAAGGGCACAAGGTAATGAACAACAAATTGAAAATCAACGAAATGAAATAGGCGATTAAAGAATAAAATAATTATAAAAGTAAAATCTATTAAAGAAAAAGTTGAGGAAAACTCAACTTTTTCAATTCCTTCTATTGACAAAATAAAAAACAGATAATATAATATTAATCACGTAAAGTTATGGCGACGTAGCTCAGTTGGCTAGAGCGAGCGGTTCATACCCGCTAGGTCATGTGTTCGATTCACATCGTCGCTACCAAGTTTAAAAGAATATACCAAAATAGCATGTTTCAGTAGATTTGAGACATGCTATTTTCATAATTTATCACATATTTATCATTCTATGTTAAAATTAGTATTTATTCCACCCTTCTTTCTCTAGAGTTACCACATAATTTTTCATACTCTTTACACTTAATTTTATATTCTAATTGCTGGGTAAGATAACGATAATACATATATGCCTGTTCATATTGCATCACAGGATTAAACATAGGGTTATCTCCCATAATAGGGTCACAGCCAATATCATAATTCATATAAGGTGGAAAATTAAAATTAGGTTCATTTTTATCCATAAAATTTCAATCCTTTCTAATTTTGATGAAAGATGGTATGCAAAGAAATTGCCATTGCAAAAATGATTTTGAATGTGATATCATAAATCAAAATCTCTTTCGATGTTCCTAATATATTGTA
>CALXQF010000130.1 GCA_944390505.1 uncultured Clostridia bacterium
TGTCATACTTTGTCGACATTTTTTCAAAAGAATTTATTTGTAAACATTGTTATTTTTTTTGTTTTATTATACAATAGACTTGAAAAATTTTGTGGAGGCAAGATTGAAAAACAATTACAATTGTGATGTTGTTAAAATTTAATTTTTTTCAACCAGATTTGTGCCAAAAAAGGAATGAGATGGAATATGAGTAAACGTAAAGATAAGCTATATGAAGGCGAAAAATTAAGAGATTTTAGAGAATTAGTAGATAGATATGAAAATCGATATGGAAAGAAAATTGCTTTTGAATATAAAGACGATCCAAAAGATACTACTCATCATGAAATTAGTTATCAACAATTTGCAAATGATATTAAAGCTTTAGGAACTGCCTTACTTTCCTTAAACCTACAAGGTAAAAAAGTAGCGTTAATTGCACCAAACCGTTATGAATGGTGTGTAAGCTATTTAGCAATTACTACCTCTGATATTTCTATTGTGCCATTAGATAAGTCTTTGCCTGATAATGAAATCAAAAGCTTAATTGATAGAAGCAAAGTTGATGCCGTTATTTTTGATGAAAAATATAACCAAGTATTTGAAGAGATCATGGCAGAAAACCCAACTTACTTAAAACAATATATTTGTATTGGTCAAAATAATCATCCTAACTTTTCTAGTTATCAGCATCTATTAGAAAAAGGAAAAAGTTTATTAGAAAATGGTAATACCTCCTATAAGGCTATCACATTAGACCCTAATAAAGTATCTATTCTATTATTTACTTCTGGCACTACTGCTATTTCAAAATGTGTTGGTTTATCTCAATCTAATATTTGTAGTGATATTTATGCTTTATCACAAATGACAGATATTCGAAAAGAAGATGTATTTTTGTCATTTTTACCTTTACACCATACTTTTGAATCAACTTGTACCTTTTTATATGGAACTTCTTGTGGAATTACAGTTGCTTTTTGTGATGGTATTAAATATGTGCAAAAAAATCTAGTAGAATATCAAATAACTGGTCTTGTTTGTGTTCCTTTAATGCTTGAAATTATGTATAAAAAAATTGAAAAAGGAGTAGAAGAACAAGGCAAAACTAACTTGGTAAAAACCATGAGAAAAGTTTGTAACTCCTTATTAAAAATAGGAATTGATATTAGAAGAAAAGTATTTAAAGATATTTTAGATAAATTTGGTGGAAAACTCCGCATGCTGATTGCTGGTGGGGCACCTATGAATAAAGAAGCAATTCAAGGTTTTGTAGATTTAGGAATTAATTTATTACAAGGCTATGGGCTTACTGAAACATCTCCTGTTTTAGCTGGTGAAAATGATAAATATAAACGTGCTGGAAGTGTTGGCTTTCCTTTGCCTGGTATTGAAATTAAAATTAACAATCCAAATAGTGAAGGAATTGGAGAAATTTTAGCCAAAGGTCCAACTATTATGCATGGCTATGTTGACAATGAAGAAGCAACAAAAGCAGTATTAAAAAATGGTTGGTTTTATACAGGTGATTTAGGAAGATTTGACAAAGATGGATTTTTATACATTACTGGTAGAAAAAAAGATGTCATTGTTTTAAAAAATGGTAAAAATATCTTCCCTGAAGAGCTAGAAATTTTAATTAATAGTTTACCTTATGTTTCTGAAAGTATTGTTTATGGAAAACCAGACCCTAAAGATGATGATTTAACAATTTGTGCCAAAATCGTTTACAATCCTGAAGCAATGCAAGAAGCTTATCCTGATGAAAAAGCCGAAAATTATCATGATTTCATTTGGAAAGATGTGAAAGAAAAAATAAATAAATCAATGCCTGCTTATAAATATATTCGTGAAATTATTGTAACAGATGAGCCTTTGATTAAAACAACTACTCAAAAAGTAAAAAGGCATGAGGAGATTAAGAGGATTTTAGGAGATTAAAAATAAGGTTCAAAAAAATATTTATAATAGTAGAAAACCAAAATATATAGTAATTTTTGCACCTTGCTGTCGTCGCTTAGGCTTGTGAATAACAGGACACTTTCTTTTTCATTAAATTATCAAACGTGCTTGACAAATGCTCCTTCAAACTGCGCGGTGCTAGCAAATTACTATATATTTTGGTTTTCTATTCTTTATTCTTTTTATTTTTATCATATTTTTAAATGAATACTTGTAAAATTGCTAAAATAATGGCTCCTGGTATTCCTAATATTCCAACTACTAAAGCAGTAATCCAGTTAAGCGTAATGGCAAAACCAAAATTTGCACCAATTAGGTTAATTAGCCAAATCATAATTCCACCAACCACACCATTAATCACTAATTTGATAATCAATTTAAATGGTAGTGATAAAATCTTTAAGATAATAAATAAAACCACAATAGCTGCAATAAATGTAAGTATAAATTGTAATGACATATGCTTTCCCCTCCTTATTAATCATTACTACACATATGTTTTCTTGTCATTTCTAATAAATCTAGTGGTGTAAATCCAATCACTTGTGTTTTTGATCGATCCTTTTTTAAATTTTCTTCTAATATCTCTAATATTTTTTGTTTGGTTTCTTCTTTTTCCATGTCAATATAATCAATAATAATAATTCCACCAATATCTCTTAAGCGCAACTGTTTTGCTATTTCTATGGTTGCTTCTTTATTAACTGTAAATACTGTTTGTTCTAAATCCTTATTTCCTACGTATTTTCCAGAATTAACATCAATAGCAGTTAGTGCTTCTGTTTTATCAATAGTAATAAATCCACCTGATTTTAGCCAAATTTTTCGATTATTTGCTTTTTCTAGTTGTTCTTCTACATCATACATTTTCAAAAGAGAATCATCTTTTTTCATTTCTAGTTTTATTTTCTGTTCTAAACCAGTATCTGTTAGAAATTTTTTTACATATTCTGCTATCTGCTTATTATTTGTGATAATTCTTGCTAAATCTTGGTCAATAATATCAGTTAATATTTTTCCTATAATACCATCATTTTGATAAAGAAGCGTTGGCTGAAATTGTGGATTGCTTGAAACATGCTTTGCGTTTTCTAAAATGAATTCATAACCTTTGACAACCGCCTCAATATCTTGTTTAATCAATTTTTCGTCTTTTCCTTGAGCAGAAGTTCGAATAATAATACCATAACCTTTTGGCAAAATATTTTTGACTATTTGCATTAGCCTTTGCTTTTCTGCAGTTTTCTCAATCTTTTTAGAAATAGTAATAAATTC
>CALXQF010000131.1 GCA_944390505.1 uncultured Clostridia bacterium
AATTTTCAAAGTGCTTGATTGGTTTTTATAACCACATTTATTCTACATTAACTTTACTTTTATTGCAAGTACTTTTTCATATTTTATATACTTTCTCTATTTTTATCTCCTTTTTGATATTCTGCTTGTGCCTCGTCAAAAATACCTAGTATTTTATCTCTAATGACTTCTTGTGAATATGTTTCCTTGGTGTATCTTGCAATATCATCATTATCAAACTCTAATTTTTTGTCACAAATATCGGTTACTGATTTGCTTAAAGCATGTACCGTTTTCATATAACTTGCAAAATATGTCTGCAAAGTTCCTTCATCTATGTGTAATTCAGCTCCCTTTTGCGCCACAAAATCTTGTTTTTCATCTTCATTCTCCATCATAGAATAAATAGTTGTCATTTCATCAAGTCTATCTTTTTCTTCGTCACTTAATTCACTTGGTCTATCTGGTAATGGTGGTATTAAAACGCCCAATCTTGTTACATAACTTTTATCTTTATCAGATAAATCTTTTTTATCTGTGTTCAAAATTCCTGGTATTCCACCTGAATTTGTTGCAATAACAGGATGTCCGCAAGCAGTTCCTTCTATTACTACTAATCCAAAAGGCTCATTTCGAGATGGAATTAAAGAAACAGTAGCTAAATTTTGTAACTGGCAAATCTCACTATGATTTTTTCTTCCTACAAAATGAGTATGTTGTAATCCTAGTGTTTCTGCTTGTTTTCTTAACTTATCATCTAAAACTCCTGAACCAACAATAATAGTTTCTATCTTTTTATTTTTTCCTTCTGCATCTTTTTCATATATTTTAGCTGCATCTAATAAAGCATCAATTCCTTTAAAATCTGCAAACTTACCAACAAATAATACCATATTATCATAATCAACATTTTCTTGACCGATTAACCCAGGAATTAGTGGCTGTCTTGATACAGTTTTATCCTGATAAAATACTTTCGCGTCATAGCCATTTTCTAATAGTCTTACTTTTGGTTCATTTCCTGGGAATAGTTCATTAAATTGCTCCTGTTGTGCATCTGAAATAACTATAATTCTTTCTGATTGTCTAGCAGATTTTTCAGCTTCTCTTTTATATAATTCATACAATGTTTTAGCATCATACATGCTCATTAATTCTTCTAAATCTGATTTAGAAATATCTAATCTTTTTGCTTGAATAGCAGATTTTAGTTCTCTCATAATTTCTGCTTTTGAAGTAGACCTTTGATAAATTTCTTCTACTATTCCTATATTTTTTAATCCTTTTGTATCTTTTGCTTGTTCTAACTCTTCTTTTCTTTTGCTTATTTGTTCTTGTACTGCTTTTAATTTTTCGCCTGCTTTCATATATCCCATTAAATCAGTTCCATGTATGGTAAGAGCAACTGGTTTATGAAAATTATTGCAAATGCTACTCGTTAGCCAATTATGCTGTGCATGTATAATATCTGGGTTAAAATCTTTTACTTCTTCCCTGATTGCTTTTTCAAAAGCTTTGTTATATTCTTCTATTTCTGCTAATCCTACATTCCAGAAATTTGCAGTACTTTCTGTATGGGTAGTAAACATTAAATAATTAAAAGGACATTGGCCTTCTATTTTTTCTGGGTTGTCCGATTCAGCAGTAAATGGCACAACATGATATTTCACACCATCTAACTTATCAAAATCTGTTCTATTGTTACCTGTTATAATAACAACCTCGTCTCCGTGTTCTACATAAGATTTTGCTTGTGTTGTGATTAAGGCTCCACTTCCTGCACCATGTGTTGGAAATGCTGTTACAATTAAAATTTTCTTTTTACTATTTTTTCCTTCCATTAAATTCATACCTTTCTTTTTCGCCATATAAAATATATAGGCAAAAATTTTCATTTTCTATCATATATAGATTAACCTAAAACTAAAAATTTGTCAATATGGTCAGCAGGTTTTAAATGGAACTAGTTGATTCGTCGAAAGCATTTTGTCTAAAAATACAGCTACTCCATTATCTTCATTTGATAAAGTTATTTCATTTGCTTTTTTCTTTACATTTTCATGTGCATTGTCTACTGCAACACTATAACCCACTTTTTCAAACATGGATATATCGTTAAAGTCATCTCCTATTGCAATAACATTTTTCAAGTCAAGATTTAATATTTGGCATAATTTTTCTACTCCATTTCCTTTATTTGATTCCATATTGGCTATATCACAATAAATACTATTATTTTTAGGATAATTAGGATTAATGAGACTTTTATGTCTGTTCTTAATTTCTACATGTTCCACTTTTTCAATCTCTGGTATTAAATTTTTTATTTTATCAAAGTCGTGATCTGCAATTGTACATTGTACGACATCATTTTGATAGACAAAGTCTTTTATGTTCTCTGTTAATTGTATTTCTTGGTCTGGATGTCTTACTTCACTAACTACTCTGCCTTCTCCTACATTCATAATAAATCTAGCATCTACTTGGTTAGCAAGTTCATAAAGTTTTATGATTGCTTCTTTATTCATTATATTAACATATAGATTTTTGTTTTTTTGATAGTCATAAATGTTTCCTCCATTAGAAGTAATAATATACTGACTTGCAAAACATTGTCTGCTTACTTCTTCTGTATATTTTCTTGGCCTTCCAGAACATAATATAACCACTGTTCCATTATCAGTTACTTTTTTGACAGTTTCTATTGTTTTTTGAGACAGATTTCTTTGATTATCTCTCAAAGTTCCATCTATATCTACGAAAATTGCTTGATACATATGACCTCCTTCTTATCTGATTTGATTATATAACATCTATTTATACTCTTTCTTCTTGTTGCTCTATCGTTTTACTTACATTCTCTATTATTACATCACCATCACGAAGTGTTCTGTATTTAATATTATTTTTATTACAATATTCTACTGAATCATCTATCAATTTTGTTTCCTTGTGATTAGATTTATAATGTGGAAGAAATATATAATCAAAATATCCCAATCCTTCCCATATTGTCTCTATACCATATGGATTAATACTTGGATCATCGCAAACATCTAAGCCGTGCATGTCTTTTGCAAGTACACATATTCCAGCACTATATCCTGCATATAAATAATCTGGTTTATCTTTTATTGATTT
>CALXQF010000132.1 GCA_944390505.1 uncultured Clostridia bacterium
TGAAAAAACATTTGCAAGAAATTGCAAAAGATTTAGTAGAACTTTATGCAAAACGTCAAAAAATGAAAGGATATGCATTTTCACCAGATACACCATGGCAAAAACAGTTTGAAGACAGTTTCCCCTATACAGAAACAGATGACCAATTGAGATGTATTAGTGAAGTAAAAAAAGATATGGAAAAACCAGTTCCAATGGATAGACTTTTATGTGGTGATGTTGGCTATGGAAAAACAGAAGTTGCCATTCGTGCTGCTTTTAAAGCTGTTATGGACCAAAAGCAAGTTGCTTATTTAGTGCCAACTACTATTTTAGCAAATCAGCAATATGAAGAATTTAAAACAAGAATGAGTGAATTTGCAATGAAAGTAGAATTACTCAATCGTTTTAGAACCAAAAAAGAACAAGCAGAAATTGTCAAAAAGCTAAAACTAGGAGAAATTGATGTTGTAATTGGAACTCATAGATTATTAAGTCAAGATGTGGTTTTTAAAGATTTAGGATTACTTATTATTGATGAAGAACATCGCTTTGGCGTAAAAGATAAAGAAAAAATAAAGCAATTAAAAAATAATGTAGATGTACTAACAATGACGGCAACTCCAATTCCAAGAACACTTCATATGTCAATTGTTGGGGTCCGTGATATGTCTGTGATTTATGAACCACCACATAATAGAAAACCAGTACAAACTTATGTATTAGAATATGACAAAGAAGTAATCACAGAAGCCATTACAAAAGAATTAGAAAGAAATGGTCAAGTATTTTATTTATATAACAAAGTAGAAAATATAGAGAAAAAAGCAAATGAAATAGCAGCTCTTGTGCCAGAAGCAAAGGTAGGGTTTGCACATGGTAAAATGTCTGGAAGAGAACTAGAAGATATTATGCAAAGTTTTATTAATCATGAAATTAATGTACTAGTTTGTACCACCATTTTAGAATCTGGTATTGATATTCCAAATGCCAACACCATTATTGTAGAAAATGCAGACAGACTAGGATTAGCACAACTTTACCAAATTAGAGGTAGAGTAGGTAGAAGTGATAAACAAGCATATGCATATATTACGTACCAAAGAGATAAACTTTTGTCAGAAGTAGCAGATAAAAGATTAAAAGCAATTAAAGAGTTTACCGAATTTGGTTCTGGTTTCAAAATTGCAATGCGTGATTTGGAAATTCGTGGGGCAGGTAGTATGCTGGGAGAAATGCAACATGGCCATATGGAACAAGTGGGATATGACACTTATTGTAAATTATTAGACGAAGTAATTAAGGATATGCAAGGAATAGAAGTACAAACTCAGCAAGATGTACAAATTGATTTAAATATTTCTAGCTACATACCTGATAGCTTTATTGAAAATAGTAGCCAAAAAATTGAAGTATATCAAAATATTGCGCTTTGCAGAACAGAAGAAGATATTCAAAATGTGATTGATGAAGTAATAGACCGATTCGGAAGTATTCCAAAAGAATTAGATAATTTACTAGAAATAGCAAGAATTAAGGAACTTGCAAGAAAAGCAGGAATTATGAAAATTGCACAAAGACCAGAGTCCATTGTATTTTATTTCCAGAGAGAAGCTATGCCAGTTGAAAAAGTAGATGCATTATTAAAACAGTATGGTATCGCAATTCGTTTTTCTAACGGAATTGAACCATATGTTACTTTCAAAATTGGACAAAAGGAAGATAAAGAAGTTATTAGTAAAGTAAAAGAGTTTTTAAATTTGGTAAGGAAAGAATAAATGTCGAATTTTGCTCCAATTCGCACTACGTGGCAAAGCCACTTCGTTTGGTCGCTTACGCGGTTTGCACTTTTGCAATATGTAGAGTTTGAACAAATAAATCAAAAAAATTATTATCTAGTAATAATAGATAACTAAGAAATTAGAAAGGAAAGCTGACAAATGCAAGTAATCTCAAGTAAAGATAATGAGCAAATTAAATATATTAGAAAATTGAAAGATAAAAAGTTTCGTGATGAAACTAACGAATATATTGTAGAAGGAATTAAGCTGGTAGAAGAAGCCATTGAAGAAAAAGTTGCTATTAAAATGATAGTAGTTTGTGAAGATTGCGAAACAAATGGAGAAATAGAGCAAAGCTTATTATATGAAATTGCAAAATATCAATGCCTTTATGTAACAGATAAAATTTTTAAAATGTTAACAGAAGTGGTGAATCCACAGGGAATTTTAGCAGTAGTAGAAAAGGGAGACCATGTTGACCAGATTGATTATTCGCAAGATATCATTTTGGCATTAGATGGAATTCAAGATCCGGGAAATTTAGGTACTATTTTAAGAACTGCAGATAGTGCAGCATTAAATCAGATTATTTTATCAGAAGATTGTGCAGACTCATATAATCCAAAAGTAGTGCGTTCTACTATGGGAGCTATTTTTAGGATGAATATGATAACAACTCCTAATTTGGCAAAAACATTGCAAGAAATCAAAAGACGAAAATTTGAAATAGTTGCCACATCACTGGAAACAAATGAAAGTATTTATGATATGGAATATCGCAAAAAAGTAATTGTCATTGGAAACGAATCAAAAGGTGTTTCTAAAGAAATTTTACAATTAGCAGATAAAAAAGTAAAAATACCAATGCTTGGTAAAACAGAAAGCTTAAATGCATCAGTGGCAGCAAGTATTATGATTTACGAATATGTGAGGGAAAAGATAAAGAATGAATAAATCAAAAAATGGTTTGCAAAATGCAAACCATTTTTTGATTTTCTAAAACTCACAATTTTTAGGTGTTCTAGGGAATGGAAGCACATCACGAATATTTTGCATGCCAGTTAAGTACATCATCATCCTTTCAAATCCAAGACCAAAGCCACTATGAACACAGCTACCATATTTTCTTAAGTCTAAATACCACCAATAATCTTCTTTTTTAAGTCCTAGTTCAGCAATACGTTTTTCTAATTTTTCAAAATCATCTTCTCTTTGACTACCACCAATAATTTCACCAATACCAGGAACTAAAAGGTCAGTAGCTGCTACTGTTTTGCCATCTGGATTTTGTTT
>CALXQF010000133.1 GCA_944390505.1 uncultured Clostridia bacterium
ACACTTTGAGACACTCCTCCTAAAATTGCTCCAAAAAAAGCACCTATTCCAGTAGTAATTCCAGATAAAATAACGTAGAAAATAACTTTTGAAACTTTCATTCCTCCATTTTTCATTGGTACTGCCATTGAAATTCCTTCTGGTATATCATGTAAGCAAATAGCAATTGCTAAAGATAAGCCTAATTTTAACGATGCTCCAAATCCAGAACCAATCGCTAATCCTTCTGGAAAATTATGAAGTGCTAGACCTATGCTGACAATCATTCCTGTTTTTAATAATGTATTTTGTTTTCCTATAGATTTAGAATTAAACTTTTTATCCACCCAAATATCACAAAATATCATAGCAATAATTCCTATAATAATGCCTAAAAATGCAATTGGCAAACTACTCAATTCAAAAGCTTCTGGTAATAAGTCAAAACAAACAATAGCAAGCATTAGCCCAGAGGCAAATGATAAAATAAAACTCAAAAATTTTTTAGAAGGATTTTTAAATTTGACTCCAATAATTCCTCCTATTGTTGTACCAAAAGTGCCAAAAAATAAACCTATTAAAGTAGTTTTTATAATATCTTCCATTTCATTCCCTCTTTATTTAAGATATTATAAATCTATTATAATAGGTTTCATTTTATTCACTGAAGTTATTCTTCTTCATTTCCCTTTAATTTTTCTGCTGTGTCAGCAGTAATTAAGCTATCAATCGTTTCATCTAAATCGCCATTTAAGAAATTTTCCATTTGATATATTGAAAGCCCTATTCTATGGTCTGTAATACGTCCTTGTGGATAATTGTATGTTCTTATTTTCTCACTTCTGTCTCCACTACCTACCTGGCTTTTTCTAGCATTTGCTACTTCTGCATCTTGTTTTTGCTTCTCTTGTTCATATAATCTAGAACGAAGTAATCTCATTGCATAATCTCTATTTTGAAATTGTGACCTTTCTGTTTGACATTCTGCAACCATACCTGTTGGAATATGAATTAAACGTACAGCTGATGATGTTTTATTTATATGTTGTCCTCCTGCACCAGAGGCTCTAAATACTTCCATTTTAATATCTGCTGGATTAATTTCAATTTCTACATCTTCTACTTCTGGTAAAACAACAACAGTTGCTGTTGAGGTATGAATTCTTCCACTTGCCTCCGTATCTGGAACTCTTTGTACACGATGAACTCCACTTTCAAATTTGAGTCTACTATATGCTCCTTTTCCTGTAATCATAAAAGAAATTTCTTTATATCCACCTAATCCTGTTTCGTTTTCATTTAAGACTTCTAATTTCCAATGTTTTTTTTCTGCATACATAGAGTACATTCTAAATAAAGTTCCAGCAAATAGCGCTGCTTCTTCTCCTCCTGCTCCTGCACGAATTTCGCAAATAACGTTTTTATCATCATTTGGATCTTTTGGAATTAACAATATTTTTATTTCTTCTTCTAATTTAGGTAATTTTTCTTTATTTTCTTGTATTTCCATTTCTGCTAATTCTTTCATTTCTGGATCATTTAGCATTTCTTTGGCATCTTCTATTGCTTGATTTGCTTTTTTATATTCTCTATATTTTAATACTACTGGTTCTATTTCAGAATGCTCTTTCATCAAGTTTTTCCATTCTTCATGATTTGCTATAATTTCTGGGTCACTAATTTTTTTGGTAATTTCCTCATAACGTTTTTCTACTTCATCTAACTTTTGAAACATAGTTTTTCTCTCCTATTCTATGCAATATGTTTACATTTTTTACATATCATATTTGCTGTTCGTATTATATATATGTTTATCATATTTTGTATCAATATTTTTATAAATAAATCCCATAAACATATTTTGTATATTTTATATAAGACTCATTTATTATACCCTATTATTAGTTACTTTTCAAGTGTACTCATATATTGTGTCATATAAAAAAAGAAGTAGGCTTCTTTCATTTTTGCCTACTTAATTATCATTATTATATTTCAATCCATTCATATGGAATATTTAATTGATTTAAAATCTCTTTTTCTCTTATGCTACAAGTAAATAAAATAACTTGATTTTCCTTTGTTTGTTCATTCAAAAATAGTAAAATATTTTTCAATCTTTCATCATCAAAATAGGCAAATGCTTCATCTAGAATAATGGGCATTTTTTCTTTTGAAATTTCATCTAACATAGATAATCTTAATGATAAATATAATTGGTCAATTGTACCAACACTCAATAAATTAGCTGATATGTATTCTCCATTTTTTGTCTCTACTACTAATCCTTCTTTTTCATGAATAGATACTTTTTGATATTTTCCATTTGAAATTTTTGCTACAATTTCTGATAAATTTTGCGTAAATTTTGGTGTAACACTATTTTTCATTTTTTCATATGCTTTTTCTAAAAATTTTTTTGTTAATTCAAAATATTTTTCTTTTTCTTGTAAAATTTCTAATTCTTCTTTTAAATTTTCATATTCTTCTTTAGCTGAAATCATTTCCTCTACTTTTTCAAAAATACGACTATCTTCGTATTGTATTCCATTCAATTGTAATTGATAATCCATTATCTTTTGATTTGATTCTTCTAATTTTTTTTCTATCATATTTCTATCTTCTATTAATAATAAATTAGAAATTAATATATTTGGATATTCATTTTCTATTTTTTGTTTTTCTGCCTGTAGTTTTGTATTAATCTCTGTTTTTTCTTTTACAATCTCTTGCTGCTGTTTTTCAATTTCTTGTTCTATTAAATGAATTTGACTATCTAGAATAGATATTTTTTCATTGAATTGATTTTGTCTTTCTTTTTCTTGTTCTATATCATTTTCTATTTTTTTTATTTTATTTTTATTTTTTCTATGATTAAAAATAAAAAAGATCAATTCAAGAATAAATATAATAACTGAAAAATAATATAATAAATTATTTTTTATTTTTATATAATTAAAAATATTCATCATAATTAATAAAATAAAAATAATAGAAAACATTAATAAATTTATTTTATTTTTTTTATTTAATTTATTTTTTATTTCTTTTTTTGAATTTATTTTTT
>CALXQF010000134.1 GCA_944390505.1 uncultured Clostridia bacterium
TCTAAAATTGACTGTAAATAAGTATATCATAGTATTTTCAAAAAAACAATACTTTTTAAGAAAATAATAAGAGCTATTTAAAATGAATCACAAGATTATGTAATAATTTTAGATAAATTTATAGTTTTTATATAATCAAGCAATTTATTTTTGACAATTGTATTAATGGAATTATATTAAATCCTTAATCACTTCTCCTGCTAGAATAAGACCTGCAACAGAAGGCACAAAACTAATACTAGCAGGAGTTCTTTTTAATTGCTCATTTTCATTTGCTTGATGAGGCATTTCCTTTGAATATACCACTTTTATATGTTTAATTCCACGTTTTCCTAATTCTCTTCTCATTACTTTTGCAAGAGGACATACCGAAGTTTTAGAAATATCGGCTACTTCAAACTGTGTAGGATCCAATTTATTCCCCGTTCCCATACAAGAAATAATAGGAATATTTCTTTGCGTGGCTTCCTCAATCAAGGCAATTTTGGAAGAAACGGTATCAATTGCATCAATAATATAATCATAAGAACTTTGGAAAAAGAAATCCGACTTATTTTTTTCATAAAATTCTTGATAAGTAAATACTTCTAGTTGTGGATTAATCTTTAACAATCTTTCCTTTTCCACTAAAACTTTAGGCTGATTTAAAGTAGTGGTATCTGCAATTAGTTGACGATTAATATTAGTAATATCTACCACATCTTTATCTACAATCGTTAATTTACCAATTCCACTACGAGCCAATGCTTCAATAGCATATGAACCAACTCCTCCACAGCCAAACACAGCTACATGAGATTGTGCCAATTTTTTCATATTTTCTATTCCTATTAAATTTTCTGTTCTGCTTAACCAATTTTCCATCATAAATTCCTCACTAAAACTTTTATAAAACTAAATTATCAATATAAAAATATTATAACGAATTTAAGAAAAAATAGCAAATTGATTAATACAATTTTACAACTGATTAAAATGGTAGTAAATAGCTTTAAAACAAAATATACAAACAAAAATTTGTAAAAGACTTGCAATTTTTTTTGTTTGTGATACAATAAACGAGCAACTAAATAATATGAAAGTAAACAGAGTTATTATGAAAAATTAAGAAGGAGAGCAAAATATGATTGCGTATATCAAAGGAACATTAGAAATAAAAACAAAAGGATATGTTGTGATTGAAGTAAATGGAATAGGATACAAAATATTTATGGCAGAAAATGCGATGGAAAAATTAGGAATAATTGGAGAAAAAGTGCAAGTACATACTTATATGAGAGTAAGAGAAGATGACATTAGTTTATACGGCTTCTTAACGAATGAAGAATTACGTATGTTTGAACTATTGCTAGGAGTTGGAGGAATTGGTGCAAAGGGAGCCTTAGCAATTTTATCAAATATTACTCCATCTAAATTTGCTTTGGCAGTTATTTCAAATGATATCGCTATTTTGAAAAAAATACCAGGAATAGGACCAAAAACAGCACAAAGAGTCATATTAGAATTAAAAGATAAATTAAAGAAAGAACAGCAGGTAACTTCAGAAACATCAGAGAAGGAAATTTCTTCTTTTGGGCAAGCAATTGCAGAAGATGAAAAAATTACAGAAGCAGTAAGTGCTTTGCAAGTATTAGGCTATAGCAGAAGGGAGATTGCAGAAACATTAGAAAAGCTAGACTTAAGCACTTTAAGTGTAGAAGATATTATCCGTAAAAGTTTAGGAAATTTAGCAAAAGGCATATAAAAAGGAGAAATGACATATGGATTTAAGCAAACCATTAGCTTACCGAATGAGTCCACAAACACTAGAAGATTATGTGGGACAAGAACATATTTTAGCAAAAGATAAAATATTATATCGAACCATTCAAGCAGACCGATTATCCAGCATTATTTTATGGGGACCACCAGGGTGCGGAAAAACTTCTTTGGCAAGGGTAATTAGCCATACAACAAAATATAAATTTTTAAAAATTAATGCGGTAACTGCGGGAATTGCAGACATTAAAAATGCCATAGAAACAGCGCAAAATGCATTATTAAATCCATCAGGAAAATGTATTTTATTTATTGATGAGATTCATCGTTTTAATAAATTACAACAAGATGCCCTATTACCTTATGTAGAAAATGGTACAGTTATTTTAATAGGCGCAACAACGGAAAACCCATATTTTGAAGTAAACAAGGCTTTGATTTCTAGATCAATGGTATTTCATCTTAATCCATTAACAGAAGATGATATTTTTAAAGTACTTAAAAAATCATTAACTTCTCCTAATGGACTTGCAAGTTACTACATAAAAATAGAAGATAGTACACTTAAAAAGATTGCACAAACTGCGAATGGCGATGTTAGAACAGCATTAAACGGATTAGAAGTAGCAGTATTAACTACCAAAATGGATGAGAATGGAACCATCGTTATAACAGATGAAATTGCCAAAGAATGTGTACAAACAAGAAAAGCAGTTTTTGACAAAAATGGAGACAGCCATTATGATAATATTAGTGCTTTTATTAAATCTATGCGTGGAAGCGATCCAGATGCAGCCCTATTTTATTTAGCAAGAGCACTAAATGCAGGAGAAGACCCTGTATTTATGGCAAGAAGAATTGTGATTGCAGCAGCTGAAGATGTGGGAATGGCAAATCCAAATGCATTAGTAGTAGCCACTTCAGCTATGCAGGCAGTTACTATGGTAGGAATGCCAGAAGCAAGAATTATTTTAGCAGAAGCAGCAGTATATGTTGCAACTTCTAAAAAGTCAAATGCAGCTTATTTAGGTATTGATAAGGCTTTACATGATGTGGCTAATAAAGATACAGGAACCATACCAATGCATATTCGAAATGCACCAGCAGAAGGTATGGCGCAAGAAGGTTATGGAGTAGGATATAAATACCCACATGATTATCCAGGACATTGGGTGGAACAACAATATTTACCTGATAAAATGCTAGGAACCAAATATTATATCAAAGATGATACTGTAGAGTAAGAAATAGGACCAAAAGGGACAGTCCCGTTTGGTCCT
>CALXQF010000135.1 GCA_944390505.1 uncultured Clostridia bacterium
TAGGAACCAAATATTATATCAAAGATGATACTGTAGAGTAAGAAATAGGACCAAAAGGGACAGTCCCGTTTGGTCCTCAATTGTAACTGTACATTTTTAGAAAAAAGTGGTAAAATAAAAAGTAATGATAAACAAAAATAAAAGGAGATTGAGTAGATGAATTAAGATAGGAAGTGGTTTCTATGAAATGTGTAGTAACAGGTGCTAGTGGACACATAGGTAATGTGTTAGTAAGAAAACTAGTAGAAAAAGGTTATAAGATAAAGGCATTTGTTTTAAAAGATGAGAAAATAGACTATTTAAAAGAACTACCAATCGAAATTAGTTATGGGGATGTAAGAGATTTAGAATCTTTAAAACAAGCCTTTCACGGTGCAGATGAAGTATTTCATCTGGCAGGGATTATTGATATAGGTACAACGAACAAAAAATTAATTTATTCTGTTAATGTAGAAGGAACCAAAAATGTATTAGAAGCATGTAAGCAAGAAAAAGTAAAAAGGCTTATTTATACTAGTTCTGTTCATGCTATTACAGAAAGACCAAAGGGCGAGATTATCTATGAAACAAAAGAATTTGAAGAGGAAAAAGTGAAAGGATTGTATGCAAAAACGAAAGCAGCTGCAACTAAGTATTTACTAGAAAATGTTTCAAGTCAACCAGAAATTATTATTGTTCATCCATCAGGAGTGATTGGACCATATGAATACATCCCATCTAATTTAGGCCAATTAATTATTGATTGTGCCAATAAAAAAATAGGGGCATATTTAGAGGGTGGATATAACTTTGTAGATGTAAGAGACGTAGCAGAAGGAACAATTGAAGCAGCAGAAAAAGGAAAAAATGGAGAATGCTATATTTTAGCGGGGCATCAAATTAGTGTGAAAGAACTAATGCTAGAAATTGAAAAGATTACAAAAGTAAAAATGCCAAGTTTTAAAATAGCAAGATGGTTTGCTTATGCAACTGGATTTTTATCAGAAATTTATTATAAAATTGTAAAGGAGAAACCACTATTTACATCTTATGCAGTTTATACTTTAGGAACCAATAGTAATTTTAGTATTGATAAAGCACAAAAAGAATTAGGCTATAAGATAAGGCCAATGGAAGAAACTCTAAAAGATACTGTAGAATGGTTTAGAAAAATGGGAAAAATTAAGTAAAGTAGAAATCTTACAACTAAAATACCCCCAAATGTTTAGATAAGGAATCAAACATTTGGGGGACTTTTTATAGAATTTTTTTTATTAATCTTTTTTATCTTTAAATACTTCAGCAGCAGTTCCAAGTGAACTTAAAGCACTTGTTGCTTCAAAAGGAATAAATACTTTATTAGCATTACCATTTGCTACTTCTTTTAAAGCTTCCAAAGATTTTAATTGTACTAGTTTTTCATCTGGTTTTGCTTTCATCATTGCATCATAAACCATATGAATCTCTTGAGCTTTAGCCTCAGCAACTTGTTTAATAGCTTCAGCTTCACCGGCAGCTCTTCTGATTTTAGATTCTCTATCAGCTTCAGCTTCTAAAATAGCAGCTTCTTTTTTTCCTTCTGCAAGAGTGATTGCAGATTGTCTTTCACCTTCTGCTTGTAAAATTAAAGCTCTTTTATTTCTTTCTGCATTCATTTGCTTTTCCATTGCATCACGAATATCAGCAGGTGGGGTAATATCTTTAATTTCTACTCTATCTACTTTACAACCCCATTGGTCAGTAGCTTCGTCAAGAATTACTCTTAAACGATCATTGATGGCATCTCTAGAACTAAATGTATCATCTAAATCCATTTTACCAACAATATCACGAATAGTAGTAATAGCTAAATATTCAATACCTTTTTTTAAGTTTTGAATTTCATATACTGCTTTTGCAGGATCTGTAATTTTGTAGAATACTACAGTATCAATTGTAATAGTAACATTATCTTGAGTAATAACACCTTGTGGTGGAATATCCATTGTTTGTTGCTTTAAGCTTACTACACTACGTACATGATCTACAAAAGGAATAATAACAGTAAGACCAGCATCAGCGACTTTATGAAATTTACCAAGTCTTTCAATAATGTATACTTCAGATTGTTTTACAATTTTAATGGTTTTAAATGCAATAATTAAAATGATAACTAGTAGGACTAATAAAATCCACATAAAAATTTCCTCCTCTTATTTTGTATATATAAAAATATTAATAACTAAATGATAATTCTTCGTGATTCATATAAAAAAATTCTATACTACTAATAATAATGTAAAATTTAAACTAATTCTTCCGTACTTACTTTAGCATTTAAATCAGTTGTTACAACCGCTTTTACACCATCAATTCTTAAAATTAAAACTTCTGTATCTTTTGGAATTGTTTCATCTACCTCACATTTAGCAGACCAATCTTGACCATCTACTTTAATTTGACCAGTACCCATAGTTGGGTTTATTTCTTTTGTAACTAAAGCTTTTTTTCCAACAATAGAAAAAGCATTTGTTACAACTGTCTTATCTTTTTTTGTAAATTTTTTTACAATTGGTCTTGTTGCAAGGATAAATAAGGTGGATGTAATGACAAATACCAATGTTTGAATAAAGATGCTATCTGTAAAAAAGCTAGTAATCATAGCACATAAACTACCTAAACCTAACCAAAAGACTAAAAAGCCCATTGTAATAGTTTCTAATATAACAAAAATACCTGCTAAAATTAGCCAAACATACCACATAATTAAAAATCTCCTTTTTTAGTTCATTGAAAGAAATCAGAAAAACAAAAAATTGTGGCCAAGAAGTAAAGTATTTTTCTAAATATCTAACAACAATTCTATTATACTATATTCCAGATAAAAATGGAATATGTTTTGAAAAAAATGTCGAGAATTTGAAAAACATGGTTACAATTCCTAGGCATAAAGCAAAAAAAATTTTGAAAAATAGTTGCAATAAAAAAGAAGATAGTGTAAAATAAAAATGGTTATAAAAACCATTCAAGCACTTTGAAAATTGAATATATTTTATGCTAAAAACTAATA
>CALXQF010000136.1 GCA_944390505.1 uncultured Clostridia bacterium
TTCTTCTATATATCTTTTATCAATTTCTTCTCCAATAGTATGATATAGTCCTTTTTGAATTGCTTCTTCTTTGTCAATAGTTTGAATAGTAGAAAAGTCAGTAATTGCATTTACTTCTGCTATAATTTCTTTATCTGTTGGTTCTACAATTTGTGCACCATCTTCCCAATAAACTTTATACCCGTTATATTCTGGTGGATTATGGCTAGCAGTAATGACAATTCCTGCAATACAGCCTAATTCTCTTACTGCAAAAGATAGTTCTGGTGTTGGTCTTAAACTGTCAAATTGATATGTTTTAATTCCATTTGCATTCAAACATAGTGCTGTTTGTTCACTAAATTCTTCAGACATTCTCCTAGAATCATAGGCAATTGCTACACCTTTATCTTGCCCACCCTTTTTTACGATATAGTTAGCAAGGCCTTGGGTTGCCTTTGTTACTGTGTATTGGTTCATCCTGTTGGTTCCAATTCCAATAACTCCTCTTAACCCTGCTGTTCCAAATTCTAAGTCTTTGTAAAATCTGTCTTCAATTTCTTTTTCATTTCCTTGCAAAGCTCTTAATTCTTGTTTATCTTTTTCAGAAATAGCTGGGTCCTGAAGCCATTTATGATATTTTACTTGATAATCTTGCATATTGATTCTCCCTTTCTCTTTTTATTGTATATGATGAAAATTCTCATATAATTCTTTTGCTGTTTCCGGACTGTCTTTTCCTGTTGCATTTTTTACTGGAGCAAATTCTTCTTCACGTTTTACTCTGAAAACTAACATATCTGGAACATAGGAAAAAATATCAAATAGAAAAGCTTCAAATTTATAAGCATTTGGTTCTGTAGCTTCTATCATTTCACCTTTTTCATTTTTGTAATTTGCTTTTTTAAATGCTACATGATATGGTAATTTTTCTACACTAATTTTTTCTAATAAATTAATATGAAATTGGTGATTAACAATATTAGCATCTCCTAATAAAAATCTTCCTTTTTCGTCTCTTGCTTCTGCTAATTCTTTAGAAATTTCTGAATATTCTATTACACTTGGTTTTCCATCTCTCTTGCAGAAAACTCCCACTTTCTCTTCTGCATATGCTTTTACTACACTTTTACTAGCTGTTTGCATATTTTTTTCTATTTGTAGTCCTAAAAATACAGGATCCACAAATTTTGCTAAAATATTATCCACTCCACTAATAAAAATCCATTCTATTCCCTTTTCTTTCATATTATAAAGGACACCGTTTCTCCTCATTGCCTCAAAAACGCCACCATGACCATCTGCAGCCTGTTTCATCATTCCATTTTCATCTAATAAAATCTTTCCATTTGTATCAATCATAGGAAGTTTTCCTTGTATGAAAAATTGAACTGCTGATTTTGGATAACCAAAATATTGATTTTTTTCAAAAAAAGCTATAGTATCTGCATTATTTTCATCACTTGTCATCAAATACCATGGAATATCTACATGATATTTTTCTTTTGCTTGTTTTAAATTATCACATAATATTTCGAAAATAGATTTATGTGATGCAAGTCCAATGTCATAAGTTCCTTTTGGTCCAGAATGTCCTAATCTTGTTCCTTGTCCGCCTGCCATTGTTACAACAGCTAGTTTTCCTTGTTTAATTGCTTCTTTGCCAATTTTAGCATACTTTTCCATTTCTTCATTGGTTAAGTCCGCTTTTGCCACATAAGGGATTGGTTCTATTTTACTATTTTCAAAATTTGGTTTTGTTTTTGTACTTTGGTATAGGGTCTCTAATTGCTTGAAATCCATTGTTAAAATTTCATCAAGCATTTTATTTTGTTCTTCTTTTGAAAGTTCTTGATAAAAATTCAAAACATGCTCTTGTCCATATTTGGCAAGCATTTCTTTTGCAATTGATAATTTTTCTTCCATAAAAATGATTCCTTTCTCTCTTTATTTTCTCAACTATATCTTATATGATTTCATTCATTTAGTCAAACATAATTGTCAAATTTAATTTTGATAGCTATTATTTTAAAAGTAGACATTTTATCATATTTAAAAACATCAAAAAAGTTGTTAATAAAAAAATAATGGGAATAGCTTATTTTCAAACTAAATAACCTATTCCCCAATGATACTATTTACTCACTAAAATTACTTCCTACAACTTTTTTGGTCTCTACTTTTTCTCCACGAACATAACCTTCAAAAACTTCTTCAATCTCTTTTTCACCAGAGGTATTAAGAACTTTATCATGTGCATCTAGTATTTCCATAATATGATTATTAAATTCTGTAACTTCAAATAAATCAATAACTTTAACAGATTGAATCTGTGATTTTTCTATCCATTTTTCTATATTTGCATTATTTTTTTCAATATAACTAGAGCATCCATTAATAAATATCATATTTCTCTTTTCTACTTTCATTTCATCTTTTAGTTTTTTAGCAATATCAGAATATTTTTTACTTTTTATACTTGTCCATTTAATATTTAAAATCTCGTTCTTATTTTTCAAATTTAATTTTTTTACTAATGTTTGAATATATTCTTCTATATCATTTTCCAGGATTGTTATAATTTTTACATTTTCATCAATTTGGTGGTTAATATATGGTAATAGCATTGTTACTAAATGCCAATTGCTCACATAAAAACTACACAATTTTTCTATTTTTTTGTTCCCCTTTTTCATAAAATAACCTCCTGTTTTTGAATTACATTTTTAGGATAATGTTTAAATATTCTGTTTTTTATTAGATTATTTTTTCATTATCTTCTAATGTTTACATGGTAAATTTTACCATTTATAATTATAAAAAGTCAAGTTATTTCTAGAAGAATCGTATGTCTTTATTCGACATTTAAAAATATTTTTTCCAACTATGTATAAAAATTTAAAAAGTTGTTAATAATTGTATTAAATAAAAAATTTTGAGATACGGAGGAAAAATATGAAGAGTTTCAAAAATTTATTATTCAAAATAAAACCTTTTTTGATGATTACTTTTCTTTTAAGTTTATTTATTTTTATTTCAGC
>CALXQF010000137.1 GCA_944390505.1 uncultured Clostridia bacterium
GATGTACATTAAGGTTCGTACGTAAATTTCTAATCCCTACAATGATTTCTTTCAATTTTTCTATTTGATTTTCTTCGCTTTCAAATGATAAATGTGCTGACTCTTCTGGCCAATTAGAAATCATAATGCTTGCATCATGATGGTACAGTACAGTATAAATTTCTTCTGTAATAAATGGCATTACTGGGTGTAATAGTTTTAAAGAATTTTTTAATACTCTATTTAATGTGTATTGTGCTGCAAATTTAGTGGTTTCATCTTCTGCATACAAACGAGGTTTTACCATTTCTATATACCAGTCGCAAAATTCATTCCAAATAAAGTCATATACTTTTTGTGTTGCAACACCTAATTCAAAATGTTCTAAATTATTAGTTACTTCTCTATTTAATCGATTGATTTTTGATAAAATCCATTTATCTTCATAACATAAATTTTCTGGTAATTCATCACTTGCTAATCTTTCTGCTTCTTGTGAACCTTTTTCTGGTAAATTATGAAGTACAAATTTAGAAGCATTCCACAATTTATTAGCAAAATTGGAAGCTGACTCTAATTTTTCAGGCATGTAACGTATATCATTTCCTGGAGAAATTCCAAGAATGAGTGAAAATCTTAAAGCGTCTGTTCCATACTGATCAATTACCTCTAATGGGTCAATACCGTTTCCTAGGCTTTTAGACATTTTCCTTCCTTGACTATCACGTACAATTCCATGAATAAATACATTTTCAAAAGGAATTTTTCCAGTATGTTCTAGTGCAGAAAAAATCATTCTTGCTACCCAGAAGAAAATAATGTCATAGCCTGTTACCAATGTACTCGTTGGGTAAAAATATTTGTAATCCTCTGTTTCTTCTGGCCAACCTAATGTTGAAAATGGCCATAAAGCAGAACTAAACCAAGTATCTAAAGTATCTTCATCTTGTTTGAAATGATGTCCACCGCATTTGCTACAAGTTGTTGGTTCTTCTTCTGCTACTATCACCTCATTACAATCTTGGCAGTAATATGCTGGAATACGATGTCCCCACCATAATTGTCTAGAAATACACCAATCCCTAATATTTTCCATCCAGTTATAATAAGTTTTGTCAAATCTTTCTGGAATAAACTTTACTTTTCCTTGTTTTACCACATCAATGGCCGGTTTTGCTAAAGGCTCCATTTTTACAAACCATTGCTCTGAGATTTTAGGTTCAATGGTGTGGTGGCAACGATAACATTTTCCTACATTGTGGGTATAGTCTTCTATTTTGATTAAATATCCTTCTTGTTCTAATCTTTCTACTATTTTCTGTCTTGCCTCATACATATCCATGCCTTGATATTCTGGTACCAAATTTCCCATTTTAAAATTTCCGTCAAATACTTCTACAATTTCTAATCCATGTCTTAAAGCAGCCTCATAGTCATTAGGATCACTTGCAGGAGTAAGCTTTACTGCACCTGTACCAAATTCTTTTTCTACAAATTCATCTGCAATAACTGGGATTTCTTTATTCATAATTGGTAAAATAACTGTTTTACCAACAAAATCTTTGTATCTTTCATCAGCAGGGTGAACTGCAACACCAGTGTCTCCGAGCATTGTTTCTGGCCTAGTTGTAGCGACAATCACATATTTACTAGGATTTTCTTTTAATGGATACTTAATATACCATAAATGGGTTGGCTCTTCTTCATACTCTACTTCTGCATCAGAAATAGAGGTATCACAATAAGGACACCAGTTAATCATTTTTTTGCCTTTGTAAATTAAACCTTTTTCATATAGACTAACAAAAACGTGCTTTACTGCATTAGAAAGCCCTTCATCCATGGTAAATCTTTCTCTAGACCAATCACAAGAACAGCCTAATTTCTTTAATTGCTTTAAAATTGTTCCACCATACTCTTCTTTCCATGCCCATGCTCTTTTTAAAAATTCTTCTCTACCTAATTCTTCCTTGGTTGTTCCTTCTTCTTTCAATTTTGCAACAATTTTCGCCTCTGTTGCAATAGAAGCATGGTCAGTACCTGGAAGCCAAAGAGTATTAAACCCTTGCATTCTTTTATATCTAATTAAAATATCTTGAATCGTTTCATCTAAGGCATGCCCCATATGCAATTTTCCTGTAATATTTGGTGGTGGAATCACAATAGTATATGGCTTTTTTGTTCTATCTTTTGTTTTATCTTCTGATGGTTTGAAATATCCATTTTTCTCCCACTCTTCATAAATTTCACCTTCAAAATCCTTTGGATTAAATTTGTCACTTAATTTGTGTTCTTTCATGTTATTTCCTCCTTTTTTTGGTTATGTTTGTCAGCCCTGGGACGTATCTTAAAACTGACATTTTGTCAGTCCTGGGACAGACCTTTTACTGACATTTTGTCAGTTTCTAGGAACGTCCCAAAACTGACACGCAACTGACAAACAAAAAACTCGCCCTCAAATAAGGGCGAGATATATTCTCACGGTACCACCTTAATATAACAAAATTCAAAACTTTATTCATTATTTTTGTATTTGGTTTTGTTATCTTAATTACTTTTAACGCAAGCTACACGGATAAACTTAGTTATTCCTATTTATTTCAGAATATTTTTGGGTTTATCAGCTTCAAAGCTACCTTCCGTTTTCTATGCTATTAGAAGTTTTCAGCCGGTGACTTCTATTCTCTTTTATAGCTAGTTAAAACTTACTCCTCTTTTTCATTGCTTTTATTTTTTTATACAATATTTATATTAACATGATTTTAGGATAATTACAAGTATTTTTTCACTTTTTGCTTAAGTTTCACTCTTTTTTATAGTTTTAATATTTCAAGCACTTCAAAATAATTACTTCTGACTTTTCCATATATTATCATAAAATCTTCTTTTTTAATTTTCCTATAAATATCATCTGCTATATCATCATATGCTCTTGTATAAATAATATTATTATGTGATTTTATCATTATTTCAACAATTGTTACATGTTTTTTACTTATACTTTTTCTTCTTT
>CALXQF010000138.1 GCA_944390505.1 uncultured Clostridia bacterium
CCTGAAATTAATGGATCATTATCATCTGATGGTACTAATATTTCTCCTTCTGTATCCATATGGAAGTCAATTGGATTTCCTTGTTCATCAATTGCGTGTGCTTGTGTAATTCCGTCTGTTAATGTTGCTACTTTTTCACTAAATTCTTTTGCGTCATGATAGTATTCAAAACTGCTGGTACTATGTAAATGATTGTCCCAAGTTCTATCTCTTAAATACTCTGTTAATGAATTGTTAGCATACGATTCTGTAATATATGTTTTTTGGTAATCTTGATATCTAAAATATTGTGTAAGTCCACTGTTCTCTTCTGGATCATACCCCTTATCATAATAAATTTTTTGTCCATTATATTCTAGGTATTCATAATCGCCTTCTTCTTCATTATTAAATAGTAAATGTTCTGTCAAAATCTCAGGACCAATTTCTACTCCATTGATTGTATTGTCATAAGTTAAAATCCAAGTTGATGGCTCATCATCATTATATGAAGCGTCAATTGTAACTGCATCTGGATTTATTAAATATCCTGATAATGTTTGATATCCATTAACACTATCAAAATACCCATATAGTGTAATAGCATTATCTAATGTATAATTTACGACAAAATCTTTGTTATTATTACGATAACGACAGGAATAATAAATATATGGTTTTAGTCCCCAGTTATCTTGTGCATTATTAATATCTGATGTTTCAGGCTTTCCATTATTCTCTGGATATACATTATCATATTTACTATAAATATAATATCCATCATATAATGTAAAAACTAATGCTGGTGTATATGCTTGCAAATCTTCTTTTGATAAATTTTCACTATTTGTTAGTGAATTATAAAAAGTATTAATTGCTGCTTCAATATCTCTTATTTTAGAATTACTAATACTAGAATAACGGTTATTCACTGTATTAATTTGAAATGCTTTTATTGCATCATGTGTAGCATTGGTTAAACTTGTATTATATTTTACTTGTAATTCTATTGTGTCCATTTGTGATAAAATATAAGATTGCATTACCATAGCAATTGGCATAATAATTACAATAAAAATAACGGCAATGTATTGTATTTTCATGTTTCCTCCTATGTTAGAAGTTTTTATTTATGTAGTTTCCTTAATATCCAGTATTAGTTATTAAATTAAATATTATATATTAAATTAAAAAACTAAAATATTAAACATTACATAAATAATAAAAAATAGGGTAATTTTTAGTCCCCCTATTTTTCATTACATAGGGATTTTGAAAAAATCCCAAAAGAAATTGTATCATTTCTTGTTACTATATTTTTAATTGCTACCATTAACAGTTACAACTCCACCATGTTTTGCAGCTATTTGATAAGATTCGTCTCCTGCAATTTGATAAAAGAAATTGCGTAATAACTGGGCTATAGTTTGATTAGTATTTTTTACAGTAACGGTAAACATATCGCCTTCTTTTAGCTTAATTCTTCCATTTTTGTTTAATTCCTCTTCTATTTGAGTAGTATATTTATTATAATATACATTTTCTCCTATTTTAGTCATTTCTGCTTGTGTTACTTTTACCCCAGGGTTTTCATCTAATTCTTGTATTTGCATTTCTATTTCAAAAGAGTTACCTGTAGATGTTATTGTTTGCATATATTGTTCATAATCATCTAATGTAAGTTCACCTGTTGTTCTTACTTCATCTACAAATTCACTTGTTGCTGTTGAGACTGCTAATTGTGAAATATCATCTGTTCTTTCTGATAATGACATCAGTGGAAAAACAAACATTAGAATAGCTGCTAAACCTATTGCAACAATTGTAATTAAACTATCTCCCATGATTTTGTTCCTTTCTTTTATAATTGATTTTGCATATATATTTCATATGTAATTTAAAATATTTTTTATTGTACTCACTTTTTGTATTCATTTTATTTTACTATGTATTTGATTGTAATTGATATACAATCACTCTTTTTTTTCTGTTTTGTAATAATGCATTTCCATCATTAGCCTGTCCAGTTTGTCCTTCTTCATCTTCTGCAGCTACACTATAAGTATACTCTCCCAATGTTTCTTTAAATTTATTACCAGAATATCTTTTTATAAATCCACCTGAAATATATTCATTATAATCATATCCTGTCCTGCCTTCACTATCCACTCCTCCACTTGGATAAGCAAAAAATCCACCTTGCAAAAATTTATCTAAGTTTTCTTTAAAATCAGCATCACTACCTGTCCATGGTTCATGTCTTTGTGTTTCTTCATCAACATCAAAGGCACATACTGGATTATTATCTGAATTATTTCGATAATATTTTCCTATATTCCCTTTGCTGTCATTTTGTCCGATTGTTATCAGTACCTGTTCCCCACAAATTTCTATCTGTTTGACTTTCATATAAAGGTAGTGGTTCTCCATTTTCCTTTAGAAAAATAACAGTATAATTTTCTTTATAATATTTATACAAAGTAGGAATAATTGTTTCTAAACCTACAATTCTACTACTTTGCTCTGCAGTAGCAGTAGTATACTCATAAAATTGAGTAACATCACTGCTCGCCAGAACTACTTGAGATACTTGGTTTAATTGTGAAAACATTATAATAGCAACTGATAGTGCCAATATGAAAACCATTACGGCAAAGGCTATTTTTAAAGCGTCAACTGCATTCTCCATAATTTATAATACCTTAAATTTATAATACTTTTTATTTTAGGTTCCTGATGTAGTTCCTTAATAATCTGTAATAATAATACCGACTATCATTCCAGAATCACCATAGTTGAAATCAACTCTATATCTTTTTCCAGATCTAATAGCACTTTTAACTGCGTTGGTCATTTCTACTGTTACAGCTTCATCTATATTGTCTTGCGTTTTAGCTAGTCCATTTCCTCCATATTGTATTCCTACTTGTAGTGTTGTATCATCAACTTGAGTGTTGTTGTGGCTTCTAACTCTATCACATAATGATCTTACTGCTGTTCCTCATTGTTCT
>CALXQF010000139.1 GCA_944390505.1 uncultured Clostridia bacterium
TGAAGCAGGAGAAAAAGATTTAAGTTTAGTAAGACTAGAAACTTCACCAGAAGATATTGATGGTATGAATGTATGCCATGGTATTTTAACAGTTCGTGGAGGTATGACATCACACGCAGCAGTAGTTGCTCGTGGTATGGGTACATGCTGTGTAGCTGGATGTGGAGAATTAGTAGTAGAAGAAGAAAAAGGTGAATTTAGAGATCCACAAGGAAATGTATATCATGAAGGAGATTATATTTCATTAGATGGTTCTACAGGAAATGTATATGGAGAAAGAATTGATACTGTTGATGCAACTGTTTCAGGAGATTTTGCTAAATTAATGGGATGGGCAGATCAATATCGTCAAATGGAAGTTAGAACAAATGCAGATACTCCAAAAGATGCAACCGTAGCATACAACTTTGGAGCACAAGGTATTGGATTATGCCGTACAGAGCATATGTTCTTTGCACCAGAAAGAATTGCAGCTATTCGTGAGATGATTGTTTCAAAAACAGCAGAACAAAGAGAAAAAGCTTTAAATAAAATTCTTCCAATGCAAAGAGGAGACTTTGAAGGATTATTCAAAGCAATGAAAGGCTACCCTGTAACAATTCGTCTATTAGATCCACCTCTACACGAGTTCTTACCACATACAGATGAAGAAATTGAAAGCTTAGCAAAAGAAATGGGAATGACATTTGAAGAATTGAAAAACGTGGTAAATGGTTTACATGAATTCAACCCAATGATGGGACATAGAGGATGTCGTTTAGATGTTACTTATCCAGAAATTGGTGTAATGCAAACAAAAGCAATTATTCAAGCTGCTATTAATGTTAACAAAGAAACGGGAATGAATGTAGTTCCAGAAATTATGGTACCATTAGTAGGAGAAGTAAAAGAATTAAAATATGTAAAAGATATTATTACAAAAACAGCAGATGAAGAAATTGCAAAAGCTGGTGTAAAACTAAAATATGAAGTTGGTACTATGATTGAAATACCAAGAGCAGCATTAACAGCTGATGAAATTGCAAAAGAAGCTGAATTCTTCTCATTTGGTACAAATGATTTAACACAAATGACTTTCGGATTTAGTCGTGATGATGCTGGCAAATTCTTAGGAGCTTACTATGATAAGAAGATTTACGAATCAGATCCATTTGCTAAACTTGACCAAGTTGGTGTTGGAAAATTAGTAAAAATGGCAGTTGATTTAGGCAAACAAACAAGACCAGATATTCACTTAGGAATTTGTGGAGAACATGGAGGAAACCCACCTACAGTAGAATTCTGCCATAATATTGGACTTACTTATGTATCTTGTTCACCATTTAGAGTTCCAATTGCTCGTTTAGCAGCAGCACAAGCAGCAATTAAGAACCCTAGATAAGTTATCCATAATTCTGAATCATGAAAAGTGCAAAAGATTAATTCCTAAACAAATAAACTAATATTATATCTTTTTTCCTTTTCATAAGCTCGTCCCATAGAAGTGAGAGCTTAATAAAGAATATAGTTCAAACTCTATATATTGCAACGTTTGACCTTGGTGTCGCAATTTCCATAATGTGCAAGAAAATCTATGATTTTCTGCACATACTAGTATGAAAATTGCTCCAATTCGCACTACGTGGCAAAGCCACTCCGTTTGGTCGCTTACGCGGTCTACACTTTTGCAATATATAGAGCTTGAACAAAAAAACTAACCGAAACTATTAATGGTCCTCGATTATGAAAAGTGCGAAAAGATATAATATTAGTTATAAATAGTATATAAAGTTAATATTTATTAACTTTTATATAAATTTAAAATAGGTAATTGCGAAACTAAATAAAAAATGAAAAAGTGACATAAAAAAATTGCCAACAATAAAAAATAGAAGTGGCAACAGGAAGCAAAAACCAAATAAAACAGCAGGAATAATCCTTAAGGAATTAGAATTAATTTCCAAAAGGTTTATGATAAAATTTTTGAACATTGAAAACCAAATATTAGCAAGCAAGTTTTTTGATACTTCTAATGTACTGTGGCTTAGCCATGGCATTTGCAACAATAACTGTAAACAATTGAGCAATACCAGCTAGAAATACATCAGCTTTAGTAGTTTTGAGGTCTCTTGTTTTTCTTCCAGCAATTCCCATATTTTGTTTAATAATGTATGAATTGATATCGATATATTTATTTAAAAGTTCAAGAAATTCAGGTCGTTGTTCCTTAAACATTTCAGAACAATCAGAATAAATATTTCCTAAATTTAATTGGTTTTCATAATATAACATTGGTTATTATTTCTCCTTTCTTTGTGTAGTTATGGTAAATTGATTATGTTGTAATTATATCAAAGATTGGAGAGAAATAACATATTTGATACATGCTATATATATGTTTTTATTTACGTTCCGCAACTACGATAGGATTTATCTGAAGTTATTTGCAAACTGATCATTTTATTTTTTTTACATTTATGATACAATAAGGAGTATAAGATATAAATTGATATTGGATTAAAAAAAAGAAAGGAGAAGAAGGAAACCAAAAGTGAAAAACAAAAAGCAAAACATAAAGAAAGTAAGTAAACATACCAAAGAAAGAAGTAACAAAATAACCAAAAGAAAAGTTTTAATGGTTATTTTGATCATTGTATTATGTGTTTCTATTGCTTATGTTATTTACCATTTTTATTCTCAATGGAAAAATAAAAATTTATTAGATGAATTGTCAGATTTTGTAGAAGTTCCAACGAGTGAAGAAAATAAACAAAACAAAGATGAAGAATTTCTTCAAAAATTACAAGAACTAAAACAAGAAAATTCTGATTTAGTTGGATGGTTAACAATAGATGGCACAGATGTTAATTATCCCGTGCTACAAACAGATAATAATGATTTTTATGTGAATCATAATTTTGAAAAAGAGTATAATCAATTAGGAAGTATTTTTCTAGATAAAGAAAAAAAAAAAAAAAAACCAA
>CALXQF010000140.1 GCA_944390505.1 uncultured Clostridia bacterium
ATAGCTCTTATTATTTTCTTAAAAAGTATTGTTTTTTTGAAAATACTATGATATACTTATTTACAGTCAATTTTAGATTTCGCTATATAGGAGGTGCATTTTAATGGCAAAATGTGATATTTGTGGAAAAACATTATCTCATGGAAATCAAATTAGTATTGCTCGTTCTCATGTTAGTAGAAGAACTACTAGAGCTTTTAAACCAAATTTAAGAAGAGTAAAAGCAATTATTAATGGTCAACCAAAAACAATTCATGCATGTGCAAAATGCTTACGTTCTGGAAAAGTTGCTAGAGCTTAATTGGTAAACCATTTTTTCAATAAGTAGATAATAATAAAAAGTGAGACTATTATATGAATAGCCTCTTTTTATTTATCTTTTATTCCAAATAAAAGTTTCACGATACCTCTTAAGCATTTTGGAACTTTCTTTACAACAATAGTCATTTCATCCTCACTCTCCTCTTACTATAAATGAACAATCTTCTCTCTTTTGCTTTTTTATTTACAGGACAACCACATTAATCCTACAATTACAATCGTAATTCCTAAAGCAAATAGCCAGCCAGATAGAGGAAGTAATAGTACAAGTAAAATACCAAGTCCCATACCAATTAAACATACACCTAATGTTTTTTTCAATGCACATAACATACTACTCTAATCCCCCTATCTCTTTTTATATATTATATTAAGCTTGCTGTTTCTTTGTTACCATTTTATGTTTCTATTTCAGTTATTTGGCTTTTATTATTACTCCAATTATCTACTAACTTTGATTGAAGGTTAATGTTATATACTTGCAATGATTGATTATTTTTGTTTTTTGTGTTTTAATAAAGGGCAGAGATTAATCGAACATTTCAATGATTCAAACAAAGTAAAAAATAAGAGGTTGATTAACATGAAAAAAGAGAAAATAGTGGAAATTTTTAACATACTAAAAAAAGAATATCCAGATGCAAAATGTAGCCTAGATTTTAATACCCCATTTGAAATGATGGTAGCTGTTATGCTTTCTGCACAATGTACAGATGAAAGAGTCAATCAAGTGACAAAAGAATTTTTTCCAAAATATCATACCCCAGAGGACTTTGCTAATATGCCATTAAAAGATATTGAAAAACTCATTCATTCTTGTGGATTTTATAAAAATAAGGCTAAAAATTTAAAACTAGCATCAGAAAAAATTTTAAAAGATTTTCATGGGGAGGTTCCTCAAACAATGGAAGAATTAATGAGTTTACCTGGTGTTGGCAGAAAAAGTGCTAATGTGATTATGCTAGAAGCTTTTAACAATCCTCAAGGTATTGCTGTCGATACACATGTAAGAAGACTTTCTAATCGTATTGGCTTTTCTAAACAAAAAGAACCTGAAAAAATTGAACAAGATTTGTTAAAACAAATTCCAAAAGAATATTATCAAGATGCTAATCATATTTTAATCTATCATGGCAGAAAAGTATGCAAATCGCAAAATCCAGATTGTGAGCATTGCCCTTTACATGCACTTTGTGAAAATCCGGTTAAGTAATTTTTTATGCTATTTTATATAAAAAATGTTCTAAAATAAGCCAATATTGCCATTATAAAAGATACGGTATATCTTGACAATAAGACTTTTCTATTATATATTGATGTTGTTAATTTTAAGAATTCCTTTTTATATAACAATTACTAATAAAGAGGAATGACTTATTAATCATTAACTAGAATACGAAAGGATGTGTTTTGATGTCTAAAACAATCAAAATAATATTATCTTTACTATTATTATTTATCTTATGTTCTTCTGCATGCTTGGCAACCAATGTAACTCCACAAACAACAGAGAACAATGTTACAGATGGTGAAAATGCAACAGTTCAGGAAAATACTGATACTGCAACTACACAAGAAAATAGCAGTGCTGTCTCTATTTTGAACACTGATATTTACGCCTTTGAAGATAGTAAAACAATTGAAGAAAGTGTGAATGGAAATGTATTTGTTTACGCCAATTCTGTTATAATCAATGCAGATATTAATGGTGATTTGTTTGTATTTGCTAGCACTCTTACTATTGAAGAAGGTGTTACTATTTCAGGAAACATTTTTTCTTGTGCAAGTACTTTTACTTTAAAAGGTGCAGCTAGAGATGTTTATTTTTTAGGACAAAATTTAATACTAGAAAATAATAGTACCATCCAGAGGGATTTAAAAGCTTATGTTAGTGAAGCAACTATTAATGGCACTATTCAGAAAGATGTTTATATAACAGCTAACAAAATTTCTATTCCAGAAGATATTCCAAATGTTATTCAAGGGGATTTACACTACTCTGCCACAGAAGAAATGAGTTTTCCAGAAGGCTCTATTAATGGAGAGGTTGTTTTTTCTAAAATTACAACTCCTACTTTAACAACTTCTGAAATTGTTGTTGCTTATTTAAAAAGATTTATCAATGTAGCTATTTATGCTCTAGCAATTATCTTATTAATTACTTTCTTTGCTCCAAAATTCAAAGACAAGTTAACTTATTGTATGAACCACAGACCATTTATTAGTGCTGGTATTGGTGTAGTTGCTTTATTTATCATACCTTTTCTTGCTATTTTATTAGCAATTAGTGGTTATATTTCTTATCTAGGAATTGCTTTGCTTGCTGTATACTTATTCATTCTTTCTATTACCATTTCTATTTTAGGAATAGCAATTGGTAACTATTTTGTGAAGAAATTTAAAGAGCAAACAAAAGTAAAATCTATTTTATTATCAATTGCAGCAGTGACTGTGATTTGGTTATTACAATTAATTCCAACTTTAGGTGGTTATATTTCATTATTTACTGTTGTGTTCGGTCTTGGTCTTTTCTTAGTTAGCTTTTTTACTAGAAAAGATATAAGCGAGTTAGAAAGCAAGGCTAGTAAAAAATAAATTGTCTTAAAATGAAATATATTTTTTAAAAGTATTAGAATTG
>CALXQF010000141.1 GCA_944390505.1 uncultured Clostridia bacterium
TTAAATGGGAAATATAAGTATAACCCTTTGGATAAACCAAATTTGAAACCCTCCATTTTAGCAAATCGATTAAAAATCATTTTACTTCTTTTCTCTCCCAATAATTCAGAATCCTATTGGATTGATAAATCTGCTCAAGTATTAGAAGAATGCATTAAATTATGTCGATTATATAATGACAACTATGTTACTTTTGAAGAATTACACAAGTTAGTTACTATTCCTCAATATTATCAAGAAAAAGTAAATACTTTACGTGAAAAGTTCACCAATAATGAATTAACTCAAAATGATATTTATAACTTACTTTCTTCCTTAAACTTCTTTCAAAAAGAATTTTTAAGTCTAGATCAAAGAACTTTATCTATTCTGAAATCTGAAATCACCCGTATTACTAACTGTTTTCTTTCAGATTATGAAGTATTAAAAACATTTAATCCTTCTAAAAACGAATTAAATTTTTTTGGATTTGAAGATGTTTTAGCTAGTGGAAAAATTGTGGTTTTAAATATGAATATCAACGAATATACCAATCTTTCCAAAATCATTGCTGCTTATTTAAAATTAGATTTTCAAACAGATGTAATGACAAGGTTGGCAAAAGCTTCTTCTCCTAATTTTAGAAGTGTTTGTTTTATTTCAGATGAATATGCGGAATATTGCACTGCAACAGATGCCAACTTTTTTGCACAAAGTAGAGAAGCAAAATGTATTAATATTGTAGCAACACAAAGTTATACTTCTTTATTAAATACACTGCATGAGCAATCTACAGTTAATGTGATTATTCAAAATCTAATTAATAAATTATGGTTTCGTAGTGACGATATTTTTACAATTGAATCTGCTCAAAAACAAATTGGAAAAGAAGATAAAGAAAAAATTTCTAGAGGCATTTCTGAAAATGCCAAAGAAACCGTTTTTAGTTATTTTACTAATTCTTTTAATTCTAGAGATTCTAATATTTCTGAATCAATTAGCACTTATATTCATAATGATTTTATTTATGACACTAATTTTTTTACACAATCATTGCAAAATTTTCATTGCATTGCTTTCCTATCTGATGGCAATAAAATAATGCCACCAGAAAAAATTCAATTATTTCCCTATTTTAAAAATTAATTATTTTTTTCAAAGGAGTGTTGCTTATGTCTTGTTTTATTCATTCAAAAATTCATTTTCAAAAATTAATTTCTCAATTTAAAATAAAAATCACTTTATGTATAATTTGTCTACTATTTTTCTTTATTTTTTCTCCCCCCGTCTATGCGGGATTATTTGACGGAGCCCCAGAAATTGTGGATAAGTTAAATTCTGCATTTGAAAAAATTCAAGATTGGATGCTAAAATTAGCAACCCCAGCTGCGGCCGTTGCTGTTGCTGTTGGTGTATTTATGAAAAAATTTAGTTTTGGAGATGAAGAAAGAATTAGAATTGCTAAAAAATTAATTCGAGGAAGTTTATTTTCTTATGGATTTATTTTAGTATTAGATTTAGTTCTATCTGCCATTCAATCATTATTAACTTAAGGAGGTATTATTTTGGAAGAAACTTCTTCACTTACAAATGCCATTATTCAAACTATTAATTCTATTTTTCAAACACTTTTTTCTTCTATTGATAACAGTGTATATCAAACATTAGATGAATTAACTTTTATTAATCCCAGTATTTTGCAAGACTCATTATTTGAAAAAATATTTGGTATGAATAGTTCTAATGGTCTTTTATTAATTGCCAATTCTTTATTAGTTGGATTTGCTCTTTATTATGGTATTCGATTAATTTATTCTTATTATATGAATTTACAAATAGAAAGACCCTATCAATTTGTTTTTAAATTACTGATTTTTGGCATTGTGATGAACTGTTCTTATTTTTTCTGTGAACAATTAATAGAATTAAATAGTCTTATTTCTGATGCCATTCGTAGCATTGGAAGCAATATTGTAGGTCATGACGTTTCTTTTTCTGAATTAATTAATCAATTAAATGATATTATTACAATTGGTGAAAGTGAATTTAATATTTTTTCTTTTGATGGTTTAATCAAAGGATTTATTTCTTTTGGATTATTTCAATTAATTTTTTCTCATGCATTACGTTTTATTATGATAAAGATATTTATTTTATTAACTCCATTTGCAATTCTCACCTTAATTAATCAATCCACATCTTGGTTTTTTAAAACATGGTTTAGGATACTTTTTTCTTTATTACTACAACAGTCATTTATTTCTATTATTTTATTAATTATATTTTCTTTTGATTTTAATGCAGATGATATCTTTTCAAAATTAGTTTATATAGGTGGGATTTATGCATTAATGCGAGCTAATACTTATATGAGGAGTTTAATTGGTGGAATATCGACTGATGTTTCCACCAACCTCAATTTAAAATCTATGATATTTAAAAATTAGAATTAATTATATATTATTTATTAATTATTTTTATTAATATCTATTTTTTTGTTATTTATTTTTTATTATTCATTTTATTATTATCTATTTTTAAATTAAATAAATAATCATTTATTATTTTATATTTATTAGAAAGGATTTTTTATGAAATTTATTTTCCCTCAAAATTACAGTTTTAAAAATAAATTTTTAGGAATTATTGATTATTCCTCATTAATCTTTATTATTTCATGGGGATTAATTGTATTTCTTTTCGTTCATTCATTGATTGAAAATATTAATGTAAAAATATTTACTTTTATTATTTTTTTCTTACCTATTTTATTATTTAGTATCATTGGATTTAATCATGAAAATATTATTTATATTTTTTTTTATATTTTTAAATATTTTAAAAATAATAAATTATATTTATATTCTAAAAATAATAAATAAAAAAAATAATAATCAATTAAAAATAAATTTAAAATAAATTATTAAATAAATTAATTTTTTAATATTATTTTTTATTAATTAATTAATT
>CALXQF010000142.1 GCA_944390505.1 uncultured Clostridia bacterium
GCAATACCTACATCTTTTGAAATAAAAGCTTTATGCCAAGAATTAAAAATTCCAACGGTGAGCATTTTAGAAAAGAAACCTGATTGGGGATTTGATGGAGCAGATGAAGTAGATAAAAATAACAATTGGCTCATTAAAGGTAGAGGAGCTGCTATGTTTAAAGAAAAGCTAAATATGGTAAATGCAGGAATTACCTATATTTTAGTAGATGAGTCAAAATTTGTGGACAAGTTGAATGAAAAATTCCCTATTCCTATTGAAGTGTACCCAGAAGCTGTTAGTAGTGTAAAAGAAGCATTATTAGATTTAGGAGCAACGGAAATCTTACTACGCAAAGCAGAGAAGAAGGATGGCCCTGTATTTACAGAAAATCATAATGTGATTTTAGATACCAAGTTTGTAGAAATATATGATACTTTAGAAGAAGATATTAAATCAATTACTGGTGTGATAGAAAGTGGACTATTTATAGATTATTCCATAGAGGTTATGCATTAAAATATAAAAACCAAAAAATAAAAAGCATATCAAAGAATACAAGCAAAAAAATTTTAAAATGATAATAATATAAACAACTTATAAACAAAGAATATGTAAAATGAACAAATTAGAAAAGAATATGTAAAACGAAAAGAAATTGCGAAAATTGGAGGAGCAAATTATGTGGGGAGATATTGCAATTGCATTTTTACTTGCATTTATTACTGCTTTTGTGCTAACACCACATACTATGAGATTAGCAAAAAAAGTAGGAGCAATTGACATACCAAATGATAGAAGAGTAAATAAAAAGCCAATGCCAAGGCTTGGAGGAATAGCCGTTATATGTGGTTTCCTAGTTTCAACTGTTTACTTATTAATTGTAATGAGCTTAGAAAATTCTATTGATTTATTTACAGAGGATCAATATGGACTTAAAATGATAGGCTTTTTTATAGGAATTATCATTTTAGGCATTACATGTTTCATAGATGACTCCAGAGGAATTCCTAGTTGGGTAAAATTGATTATGCAAATTATTGCAGCATCAATTGTTGTAGCTTGTGGAATCAGGATAGAAAATGTTAATTTACCATTTGTAGATAATAAAATATGGTTTAATGACTGGTTCTCCTATATTCTTACCATTGGCTGGATTGTAGGAATTACGAATGCTATTAATTTAATAGATGGATTAGATGGATTATCTTCTGGCATTTCATTAATTTCTTGCATTTCTTTATTAATTATATTTACGCTCAACAAATCACCTTTAATTGCCGTTTTATTAATTACTGCTTTAGGTGGAGCAATTACTGGATTTTTACCATTTAACTTTAGCCCAGCAAAAACTTTTATTGGAGATGTAGGTTCTAACTTTTTAGGATTTTCTTTAGCAATTATCTCTATTTTACGGAGTAGCAAAAACATATACAACGGTGGTATTAATTGCACCAATTATTGTACTAGCCTTTCCAATCTTTGATACGATTTTTGCTATTATTAGAAGAATTATTAAAGGCAAATCTTTAAAAGCTGTATTCCAAGCAGATAAAGGTCATTTACATCATCGCTTAATGAAAAAAGGATATACGCAAAAACAAGCTGTTCTAATTCTTTATGGGCTTACTGCAACTCTTGGAATGTTTGTCATTATT
This sequence comes from uncultured Clostridia bacterium, assembly GCA_944390505.1. Lineage (GTDB taxonomy): Bacteria > Bacillota > Clostridia > TANB77 > CAG-508 > CAG-273. The sequence continues at coordinate 1,638 of CALXQF010000142.1, forward strand.
TTATTTGAAAGTGGTATATGGAAGGCATTATCCTTTGCACTATTAGTGATTGCAATTGTAGCAATAGGATATAAAGACATTTTTAGAGTGAAGAAAACAGTAGAAGATACAGAAAAAGAAGAGCAAGAGCAGATAGATGAGGCTCATATAAGGCATGATAAAGCTTAAGGAACGAAGGTATGAAAATGGAAGAAGAAAGAATTATTAGTCCAGAATTAGAGGATATTCAAGAAGAAAGAATGGAAAATTCATTAAGACCAAAAACACTAGAGGAATATATTGGACAAGATAAAGTAAAACAAAATATGAAAGTATATATCGAGGCTGCCAAAAAAAGAGGTGAGCCTCTTGATCACATTTTATTATATGGACCACCAGGACTTGGAAAAACAACACTTGCAAATATCATATCAAATGAAATGAATTCTAATATTAAAATTACTTCAGGTCCTGCCATTGAAAAGCCAGGAGATTTAGCTGCTATTTTAACCAATTTATCTGAATTTGATGTGCTTTTTATTGATGAAATTCATAGATTAAATAAAAGTGTAGAAGAAATTTTATATCCAGCTTTAGAAGACTATACTTTAGATATTATGATAGGAAAAGGACCAAGTGCTAGGTCAATTCGTTTGGATTTACCAAAATTTACGCTAATTGGTGCAACTACTAGAGCAGGAGCATTAGCTACACCATTAAGAGATCGTTTTGGTATTATTCATCATTTAGAATTATATGAAATAAAAGACTTAACTACTATTGTGAAACGTTCTAGCAAAATATTAGAAGTGACAATTGATGATACTTCAGCAGAAGAAATAGCAAGACGTTCAAGGGGAACTCCAAGGGTAGCAAACCGTTTGCTAAAAAGAGTAAGAGATTATGCACTAGTGTTAGGAGATGGAAACATCAATTTAAAAATTACAAAAACTGCACTCAACAGACTAGAAATTGATGAAATGGGACTAGATGATGTAGATAGAAAAATATTAGAGACCATGATTATTAAGTATCATGGCAGAGCAGTAGGGATAGACACTATTGCTACTACTATTGGAGAAGAAGTAGAAACAGTAGAAGATGTATATGAACCATATTTAATTCAAATAGGTTTTATTGCAAGAACAGTAAGGGGTAGAGTAGCAACACCAGCAGCATACGCACATATAGGAGTTCCATATGAAGAATAAAGAAAGCCAAATCACTTTTTTATTTGAAATCAATCAACATATTATTTTTAGATAACA
>CALXQF010000143.1 GCA_944390505.1 uncultured Clostridia bacterium
AACATAGCTATATTATATCACCAAACTTATTTCAGTTTTTATTAATATTCCGGAATTCCAAATGATAATTCACATTATATTAAAACTAAAGTATAAAATAGTAGAAAAGCGAATTCTAATATGTTATAATTCAAAAAGTTGAAAATATTAATATAAAATAAAGTAATAAAGCTAAAAATAAATGGGGGAACAAAAATGTTCAAAATTATTGGAATTTTGATTGGAGTTATATGCGTTCTTATAATAGCAAAACTAATCATTAATAAAATAAAAGAAAATAAAGAAAAAGAAATTGATTTTAATGAATTTGATGATATAGAAAAAATAAAACTAACAAAACATGACAAACAACATATGGAAAATGAATGGAAAGCTTTGCAAAAAGTAAAGAGAGAACAAGAATATTATCAACAAATGAAAAAAGAAAAAGAAAGAGAAAGACAGAGAAAAAAAGAAAAATTAAAGCAAGAAAGAAGAATAAAAGCCCCAAAAGAACAAGAAATGGATAACCTGATTGATACAGTGACCTTCATAAATGATAGTATTGTAAATACAGTAGAAGCAATTAATAAGAAGATAGAAGATAAGGAAAAAAGAGAAGACACCAAAATATTAGAAGATTTTGAACCAGATATGAAGCATAAAATCTATGAGGGGTCAGAAATCAATGAAATTAAAGAAAATGATGATAATTTTAATATAGACTTGTTTAAAAAGTGGAGTGAAGGGATATTTTTGTGTATTGAAATAGGACAACCCAAAGAGCTAGAAATAATCAAAAGCTATATACTTTCTAACATGTATTATAGATTAATTAAAAATATCAATAAATTAAAACAAGATAACTTGAAATTACAAAGAGAAGATATATTGATTGAGGAAACTAAATTATTAGACTATGGAAAACATACGAATAAAGAAGAAATGAAAATATTGATAAAAGCTCAAATGAAAGAATATATCATGAATATACAAAATAAAAAAGTAATTAGAGGAAGTAAAAATAAAAGAAAAGAAAAAAATATAATTATGACTTTTCACAAAAAGAATGATCATTTAGAACAAGAAGGTTTTTTAGGCAGTTGTCCAAACTGTGGAGCACCAATTTCACAAATAGAATTTGGTAAATGCAAATACTGTGGTACTGTTGTAGTTCCAATAAGATATAATTGGGTTTTAGTTAAATTTGAAACAATATAGAAATTTAAGATAGGACTAAACAAGCCTGTCCCCAATGGTCCTATTAAAATATAATAATGAAAGAAGGAAAACAAATGAAAATCATGTTTATTTGTACAGGAAATATCTGTAGAAGTGCTATGGCAGAAGCCATGCTCAAAAAAATGTTAAGAGATAAAAACATAGAAAATATAGAGGTATGTTCATCAGGAATTTATGCAGATACAGGAGATATTCCAACAGAAAATGCAATAGAAGTAATGCAAGAAAACTATAACATAGATTTAAGTCGCCATAGAGCCACTAATATTAAGGAATCACAAATTGAAAAAATGGATCTTATCTTATGTGCTACTTTATTTCATAAAATGGCAGTAGTGCAATTTTATCCAGAATTACGAGACAAAGTTTTTACAATGAAAGAATATGCTGGACTCTCCTATGAAGGTAAAAATTTTGATATTTCAGATCCATGGGGCTATGATAAAAGAGTGTATGAAAATTGTGCAAAAGAAATACAAGAATGTTTAGAAAAAATTGTAGAAAGGATAATTTAAAAATGCAAGATTTAATAGAAGGATTAAATAATAAACAAAAAGAAGCGGTACTAGCAACAGAAGGACCATGTTTGGTTATTGCAGGAGCAGGCTCACGGAAAAACGAAAGTATTAACCCATAAAATTGCTTACCTTATTTCAGAAAAAAACGTGAAACCATGGAATATATTAGCTATTACGTTTACTAATAAAGCAGCAAGTGAAATGAAACAAAGAGTAGAAAATATTGTAGGAGATACAGCCGCAGAAATATGGATGGGAACTTTCCATTCTATTTGTGTGCGTATTTTAAGAAGATATATTGACAGAATTGGATTTGACACTTCTTTTTTAATTTTTGATACATCAGACCAAAGAACAGTAGTAAAAGAATGTTTAAAATCATTAAAAATAGATGATAAAATGTTCACAGATAGAAGTGTTTTATCTGAAATTAGTAATGCAAAAAATGAAATGCTAACACCAAAAGCATATCAAGCAAAGTACGCAGGTGATTTCCGTAAAGAAAAAATTGGACAAGTATATGAATTATATCAAAAGAAATTAAAAGAAAATAATGCTATTGACTTTGATGACATCATTAATGATACGATCGAAATTTTATCAGAAAATCCAGATGTTTTAGAATATTATACAGAAAAGTTCAAATATGTGTTGGTAGATGAATATCAAGATACCAATAAAGCACAATTTACTTTAGTTTCTATACTAGCATCACGTTATGGAAATATTACAGTAGTTGGTGATAATGATCAATCTATTTATCGCTTTAGGGGAGCCGACATCACTAATATTTTAAATTTTGAGAAAGATTTTCCAGGAACGAAAATCATTAAATTAGAGCAAAATTACCGTTGCACAGGTAATATTTTAAAAGCAGCAAATGCAGTAATTAAACATAATGAAAATAAATATGAAAAAAATCTATGGACAGAAAATGAAGAAGGAAGTTTGCCATGTTTATATCAAGCAGAAGATGAATATGATGAAGCGAATTACGTGGTACAACAAATTAATCATTTAAAAACAGAAGAATATCTCAAACCATCAGATTTTGTTATTTTGTACCGTATGAATGCACAATCAAGAGCAATAGAAGATATTTTAAGAAGAGAAAATATTCCAT
>CALXQF010000144.1 GCA_944390505.1 uncultured Clostridia bacterium
AAACAACAATATGTTTCAACCAACAGCATTTCAACTATTAGAAAAAAATAACTACTATATGAATAAGGAGGAAAAGGAATTTGAAGAAAGATAATATTCAAAAAAGAATTAGTGGTCTAAATGAATATATGCTATCTGATAGTAATTTACAATTATTACTATTAAAGATTTCAAATGATTATACTTATAATAAGGCAATAGCATTGGTAGATAAAAATTGCAAAAACAAAGACTGGTATTCTATTGATGACAAAAATTGCTTTAAAGCATGGGACGAAATAGACGCTTTTATAGATGGGATATGCAAAGGAAAAAATACTAACTTTGAAAGACAAGAAAGATAAAATTTGTAAAATTGATCAAATTTTAATTTATCAATTTTGCAAATGCTGTGGGAAGGGTATGGGAAACCGACATAGGTTTCCCGTAAACAAGATTTTTTGAGGAATTTATTTATAGTATATTGTTTGTTAACAGCACTAATAAATAATTATAGATAATTTCAAAAAATCTTGTATAGGGGTTTATTAAGGGGATTTTTCCCCTTAATCATACAGAACATTTTTAATGTTCTAGTATGTTAGAACACTGAAGTGTACCTATTTTTTTGGACTAGCTAATGGGAATTATAACATAAGTAAGGCTACGTAGCACTACCCTAGAAGAAAGAAGGTGTAATAATGTGAGTTATGCAATAATTAGAAATACCAATTATAAAATGAAAAATTTATCTGGTATATATAGACATAACGAAAGAAAAAACACAAACTATTCAAATAAAGATATCAATAGACAAAATTCAATATTAAACTATTCTATAAAAGCACCCTATTCTACTTATGAAAAAATTTTTAAGGATATACAAAAAAAATATAATTTAAAAGGTATGATAAAAAAAGTAAGTAATGTAATGTGTGAATTTATAATTACATCAGATAAAGAATTTTTTAAAGCAATCGGAGAAGAAAAAAAAAAAAGATATTTTGAAACAGCATATAAATTTGTAGCCAATTATAATAATTTAGGAGAAGAATTTATTGTATCTACCAAAGTACACAATGATGAAACTACTCCTCACTTACACATTTTGTTTGTCCCAGTTGTTCATAAAAGAGATAAAGACGGAAAAGAAATAAGAAAAATTGCTTGTAGTGAATATTGGAAAGGTAAAGATAGTTATAGAAAACTACAAGATAATTTTTATTCATATATGACAAAGTCTGGTTTTAATCTAGAACGTGGCAATAAAGAAGAAAACGAACATATACCAATAGAAAAACTAAAAAAGATTACTAATTATGAAAGTCAAGAGATATTTGAAGAAACAAAACATTATGAACAAGAAAAAGTTACAAATGATGTTGAGATTATGCGAGAAGATTATAGGCGTGTTATTAAGAAATTTAATACAATTGCTAAAAGATATACTAAAATAAAAAGTATTGTAGAAGAAACTATGTATAAGGCAGAACAAGTACAATTTGAAAACTATAATTTAAAACAGGAAAATCAAAATTTAAGACATGAAGTTCTGCGACTTAAAGATTATATTAACAAAACTTTTGAATATGTTAGTTTACTATTTGATTTTTCAAAAGATAGATTAAAGAGATTAGTAAATTCATTCATAAATGATATCAGTTTTAAAGATAAATAGGACTGTATTTTTACAGTTCTATTTTTTTCCGTGCAAAAATCACACTAGATAAATCCGTGTATTGACTGGTACAACTGAATTATAAAGGTTATTTTTCCGTGCAATTCGTCCGTGCAATTTCCGTGCAGAAACAAGAAAACAACAAAAAATGACAAATAATTTTGAAAGTGGTTTGAATAATGAAAACAGCTAGAATTCAGTAACATCAATACTTACAAATAATTTTGAATAAAAATAAAAAATGCTAAATTCGGTTAAAATTCAGCATTTTTGGTGCCGATAGCGTAGTTATCTACAACTTTTGCGACTCTCATAACAATTGATACAAATATCAATCACTTTATTATTTATATTTTTACAAGTAGCATTAAAAAATTTTTAAATTAAAAATCCCCCGAAGGGGCTGAAGCCTAATAGACCTCAGTGTTCGGGAGAATACAGTTTGAGCGTTCCATCTGCATTATACAATACACTCATAGTTCCTGCATATCTTCCATCCAAATATGTATACATTACCATTGTGTCAGGGTCGTACATAATTGTCTGATCAGCATATTGACCAGCACTTCCTTCTTGTACTACAGTAAATGTCACATATTTAGTATTTGGAGAATACAGTTTGAGCGTTCCATCTGCATTATACAATACACTCATAGTTCCTGCATATCTTCCATCCAAATATGTATACATTACCATTGTGTCAGGGTCGTACATAATTGTCTGATCAGCATATTGTCCAGCACTTCCTTCTTGTACTACAGTAAATGTTACAGTTTTGGATTGGGTATCAGATGCCGTGTTTGATGTCTCTTCTGCTGTGCACGCACAGAGTGAAACACATAGTGCGAGGGCGATAATTATCGCAAGTACATTCCGTTTTTCCATTGTAAATTCCTCCTTAGATTTGATGGTTACACAAGAGTAACTATCTTTATTGTACCAAATTTCTAACAAAAAGTCAATTTATGTAAGCATCTAAAAACTAGAAAAAGCATATGAAATATGTTAAAATGTTTGCGACCAAACAAAACAAATTAACTATCTATATGCTTTCGTTAATAATAACATTTTTTATCAAAAAAGAAAAGTATATTTTAAAAAATCTTTTGTTTTTGTGAATTATCATTTGGAATTCCGGAATATTAATAAAAACTGAAATAAGTTTGGTGATATAATATAGCTATGTT
>CALXQF010000145.1 GCA_944390505.1 uncultured Clostridia bacterium
ATTAGAAAATCAAGTTACAATGAATCAAAGCTATATATTGGTAAATGAGTTAAAACAGGCAGTTAATTTGAAAGATAAAGATATTTTTTATATTCAATATCAAAATTTAATGCCAAAAATGGGATTACTGTTTTAAAAAGGATAAGAAGTATTGTTAGCAACTTGCTTTTTATCCAAAATCATAGTATAATAAAAATGTAGTAAATTGGATAGTCGCGTATGGCAAAGCTGAAAAGCTGCGTACGAGGAAAGTCCGGGCTCCACAGAGTAATAATGCTGGATAACGTCCAGTGAGGGAAACCTTAAGGAAAGTGCAACAGAAAATAACCGCCTAAATTTTAGGTAAGGGTGAAAAGGCAGGGTAAGAGCCTACCGCTAATATGGTGACATATTAGGCTGTGTAAACCCCATTTGGAGCAACACCGAGCCAGAAGGTTAAGACTACTCGTCATCTTCTAATTTGGTGGCATGAAATTTATAGTAATATAAATTCTAGATAAATGACTATCCTAGACAGAACCCGGCTTATAGATTTACTAATAACTGAAAAAAGATAGGGAACACCTATCTTTTTTGCTATTTTTAGTATTTTATTATCTTGTTTTATGTTATATTATATGTTAATAACTGTATACTATTTTATAGTTTTGATTGAATTATCTTTTCAAAAATCTTTTATCATAAATGGATAAAAGTCTTCTGGAATTGGCGCAATATAACTTACTAATTTTTGGGTAATAGGATGAATGAAGCTTATCTCATAAGCATGCAATGCTTGTCTTGCAATAAATGGAGAAGCAGAGCCATAAAGGGTATCTCCTAATAAAGGATGCCCAATAGAAGCAAAATGTACTCTAATTTGATGAGTTCTCCCAGTTTCTAAAGTACATTCTACAATATCAAAATCACTAAAATTATTACAATTATTTAATCTTTGTTTATGAGGATACATATTTTGAAAGCTAAAATAATTTTGAAAAAGCGATTGAAGGGTAATAACTTTATAATGTGTAATAGCAGTTTTACCATTTTGTGAAATACAGCGCTTAATAATACTATTTTCTTTTCTATCAATAGGAAGATTAATTGTTCCACTTTTTTGCTCTAAACGTCCATTGACAATTGCAATATATTTTTTCATAAACTTGTTACTTTTCATTTGCTTTGCAAGACATTCTTGAATATATTCATTTTTAGCAAATAGTACAATTCCAGAAGTATCTTTATCTAAACGATTAATAGGTCTTATTTTCTTTTTTAAACCAATTTGATCAAAGTAAAAACGAATTCCATTAGATAAACTATCTGTATAGTGTTCCATAGAAGGGTGAACAGGTATGCCAGCAGGCTTATTAATAACTAAATAGGCTTCATCTTCATATAAAATAGCTAGTGGAATAGAAGTTGGAACAATATTAGTATTATCTTCTTCATCATTTAAGTCGCATATAATGACATCACCTGGTAAAATAGGGTGATGTACATACACACATTGATGATTTAAATAAATTTTTTGCAATTTTTTTAATTTCAAAAGAAGCCTGTCAGACATTTGAAATTCTGCTTTTAAGACTTCTTTTACATTTTGATATGTAGTTCCTTTAGGTATTTGATAAGTTAGATTCACCTTTTGCAATTTCCCTTTCTGCTGTATTTTATAAAAAATTGAAATAGTCACTTTTAGATTATCCAATCTTAGATATACTAATAGCAAAATAAAGATTTTAACTGTTTCTAGACTCAACTAAGTAAGTAGCCTCTAAATCTGCCTCATGTAGTGCTAAAGCCAAAGGATATTTTTCATATGCACTGCTAATAGTATTATAAAGTTCTTTAGGTTCAGTAAATCCCATATGCCAGCGAATAGCATACATTTCTTCCATAGTTAGATCAATAAATTTTGAAATCATCATAACAGATTTTTCGCCATGACCATAAGGAATAGTATCATTAACAGTATAATATGGTTCTTTCACCCATACACCATCTGCATTTTTCTTGTTACGAAAATCAACAGTATAGTAATTTGTTTTACATAAATCATGTAATAAAGAAACTAATATAATAGTTTCTTCTGACACCTGAAGAATATCAGAATATGGCTTTTGACTTACTTTTTGTTTTAAAAGGTGATAGACATTTAAACTATGTTCTAATAAACCACCTTCATAGTTCCCATGAAATCTAGTACTAGCGGGAGCTTTAAAAAAATCAGTTTTTTCTAAATAACTGATTAATTTATCAATTCCTTCTCTTTGAACAGTTTTTAATAAATTCAAAAATTCTTCTTTCATATCTTCCACCTAAATATTTATATAAATTATGATATGCTATCTTATAAAGAAAGCATAAAATTGGTGCGAATAGTGGGACTTGAACCCACACGCTATAAAGCACACGCCCCTCAAACGTGCCTGTCTGCCAGTTCCAGCATATTCGCAAATTATTAAGCATGATTATTATACCTTATTATCAAAAAAAAGAAAAGAGTAATTAGAAAAATCTTCCTAAATACTTGTACTTTTTTAAATTTCCTTGTATAATAATACTATTCGGAATATATGGAAAGGAATGAAAGGTAAAATGACATTTATAGAAAAACTTAAAGAAAAAGCAAAAAAAGATATTAAAACAATTATATTACCAGAAAGTGAAGATGTTAGAGTTTTAAAAGCTGCTTCCAAAGTAATGGAAGAAGGTTTTGCAAAAATCATTTTAATTGGTGATGAAGACGAAACTTTAAAAAGAGCAAATAAAAACAGCATTAATTTAGACGGAATAAAGATTATTAATCCAAAGACTTCAGAAAAATTTGAAGAATAT
>CALXQF010000146.1 GCA_944390505.1 uncultured Clostridia bacterium
CTTTACTTATTTTTTACTATTATATAAATAGTGTGTGCTTTTTTCAATTTTTTAATAAATTTTATGGTATTTTTTTTAATCTCTATACTAAAAAAGTACACCTCAAAATATTAGATTTTTGTCTAATATTTTTGGTGCACTTCACTTTTATTCTATCAATAAACATATTTTTATTTTTTCATTCAAACGATTAAAAACTAATTGCATCAACTCAAATTTTGAATTTCTTCTTTACTTAATCCTGTTACTTCAGCAATTGTCTCTATATCAATTCCTTTTCTCTTTAAATTTTGTGCTATTTTTTTCTTTTCTTCTTGTAGGCCCTGTTGTATTCCTTCTTTTTTTGCCTCATGTATATTGACATTATAATCCCATATTGCTAATTTCCTTTTATATGCTTCTAGTCTTTCATTTTCATCTGCACTCATTTCATCTAAATCTTCTACTACCTTTTCGATTGTTTTATTTTTCTTACTTGCCATCTTTACTTTTTCCTCCTTCCCTATTAACAGCCACAACCACTGTTCTAATTTATCATTCATTTCCGGATTTTTCTTTAAGAACTTTTTTAATTCTATATAGTGTATTTCTATTCTATCTGTTAATATTTCTTGTTCTTTTACATATCCCATATTCACTTGCTTGTTTTTTTCTATATTCTCAAACTTCAAGTGTACTACACTATGATATGTATTTCTTTCTAATAAATTCTCTCCTAATATCGTGATACTGACAAACTTTTTTAAACCTTCGTATGTTGCTCCTGCTCTGCTATCTTCTGCTATTAATCTTGAGGTATATGCTATGTTTCTATTTACCATTGTTTTTACATTGGCTACCTGCATATCAATATCAATCATAGCATTTTCATTAATTTGTGCTCTTATATCTAATACTCCTAACTTTTCATCTGCATAATCTTTTGTAATCTCTGGATTTTTTACTTCCACTTTTTTAATTTCTATATTTAGTATTGCTTCCAGCAGCTCTTTTAATTCTTGGTTATTTTCTGGCTTACCAAAAATCCTTTTAAATACATAATCATTTTTTAAATCTAATCTTTCTTTCGTATTCTTAATAAAATCTGTGATATCTTCCATACATTTACCTCCATTTTAACAGATTATTAGTTAGGTATCAATACTTTTTTAAATTAAGTTTTATTTGTTAGTTTATTTTAATCGTTTTGTACGGAAACAAATATAGGAAACAAACATAATAAGAATAAAATAAATAGATATAAAATAGATTTTGCATTTTCTTTGAATTTACTTTAGAAATAACTGCTTAATTTAAAATAAGGATATTGAAATAAATTAGTATGAATTTTTTAGGAATATTTGAAACAATTTAGTTGATTGAAAGTTTAATATTGTGAAATATTTTTATTCAAAGATGACTAATTTCTAACTACAGATTTTATATCATATGCCTATATAAAATACAAGGAAAATCATGCGACAGAATTTGATATCTTTCGACTTATATTAAGCTTATCAGATCTTTAACCGCTTTTCATTATACTTTTGGTAAAATGTTCTTTGGTTATGTGGTCAAATCTTTTCGTTTTTCTTGACATCTCTTTTATTTAAGAATATACTTTTAGTTAGATTTTAATAGTAGTAATTGCATCATTTCATTTTATTTTTGCATCATAGTGATTTTTAGAAATTGTTTTAAAATGGCAATTACTATGTTAATTTTGATTTTTAAAAGGAGGGAAATCATTTTATGAAGGATTTAATTGAAATCAGATGGCATGGTAGAGGCGGTCAAGGTGCAAAAACAGCTTCCCTTTTACTTGCAGATGCTGCTTTTAACACTGGTAAATACATTCAAGGTTTTCCTGAATATGGACCAGAAAGAATGGGTGCACCAATTACTGCTTATAACCGTATTAGTGATAATCCTATTCGTATTCACAGCAATATATATGAACCTGATTATGTTGTAGTAGTAGATGATACGTTACTTGACGCAGTTGACGTAACTGCTGGTTTAAGTAAGGATGGTGCTATTGTTATTAATACAACAAAAGGAAAAGAAGAAATCGAGCCAAAATTACATAACTATCAAGGTGCTATTTATACGATTGATGCTAGAAAAGTATCTATGGAAACACTAGGAAAATATTTTCCTAACACACCTATGCTTGCAGCTATTGTAAAAGTCGCAGGTATTATGGATGAAAAAGACTTTTTAGAAGATATGAAAGGTTCTTTTAAACACAAATTTGCAAAAAAACCAGAGGTGATTGAAGGTAATATGAAAGCTTTAGAGCTTGCTTTACAGGAAATCAAGAAAATCAATTAAAAATATTTGATATTTTTTGTCAATTTTAAAGAGAACTTCCTTATATTTTAACGTCTTTAGGCTATAGGTGTGTCCCCACAACTGACAAAATGTCAGTTCAGGGACGTAACTATGACTGACAAAATGTCAGTTGGAAGAAACGTCCCCCAACTGACAGACTAACACAAATTTAATAAAGAAAGGAGAAAAAACATGACAAATATTGATAAAAATACACCTGCCAGCGAAATGACAATAGGTGGAAATATTTATGATGCTGGTAATGCTGTAGAATTTAAAACTGGTGATTGGAGAAGTATTAAACCAAAATATTTAAGTGAAAAATGTACACAATGTGGTTTATGTTTTCCTGTTTGTCCAGAAGATGCTATTCCAGTTGATAAAGATCAAAAACGTTCTGATTTCAACTATGATTATTGCAAAGGTTGCGGAGTTTGTGCAAAAGTTTGCCCTTTCAAAGCAATTGAAATGGTTGATGAAG
>CALXQF010000147.1 GCA_944390505.1 uncultured Clostridia bacterium
CAACTATGATTATTGCAAAGGTTGCGGAGTTTGTGCAAAAGTTTGCCCTTTCAAAGCAATTGAAATGGTTGATGAAGGAGAATAACAAAAATAGAAGTAAAGGAGATTAAAAAATGGGAATTAGAGAAAGATTAAGTGGAAATGAAGCTGCTGCTATTGCGATGAAACAAATTAATCCAGATGTTGTTGCAGCATTTCCTATTACACCTTCAACAGAAATTCCACAGTACTTTTCTACTTTTGTAAGTAATGGTGCTGTTGATACAGAATTTGTTGCAGTTGAAAGTGAACACAGTGCAATGAGTGCTTGTGTAGGTGCAGAAGCTGCTGGAGCAAGGGCAATGACTGCTACTTCAGCAAATGGTTTATCTTTTATGTGGGAAGTAATTTATATTGCATCTAGTTTAAGGCTTCCTATTGTAATGTCTTTAGTAAATCGTGCTGTTTCTGGACCATTAAATATTCATAATGATCATTCAGATGCAATGGGTGCACGTGATAGTGGTTGGATTATGCTATTTTCAGAAACCAATCAAGAAGCATATGATAACTTAATTATGGCTCATCGTATTGCTGAACATAAAGATGTTTTATTACCTTTAATGGTTTGCCAAGATGGCTTTATTACATCACATTCTATTGAAAATATTGACTTAATAGAAGATGAAAAAGTAAAAGAATTTGTAGGTACTTACAAACCTGAACATTATTTATTAAATGATAAAGAACCTATTGCAATTGGTCCTTTAGATGTTCAATCTTATTTATTTGAACATAAATATCAACAAGCAGAGGCAATGAGAAATGCGAAAAAAGTGATTTTAGAAGTTGCAAAAGACTTTGAAAAAATGACTGGTAGAAAATATTCCTTTTTTGAAGAATATAAAATGGAAGATGCAGAAATTGCAGTTGTTTGTATGAATTCTACTGCTGGTACTACCAAAACAGTTGTAGATGAATTAAGAGAAAAAGGTATTAAAGCTGGTATGGTAAAAGTACGTGTATTTAGACCATTCCCTGCTGAAGAATTATCTGAAGCTTTAGGTAATTTAAAAGCAGTTGCAGTAATGGATAAAGCTGATTCTTTAAATGGTGCAGGCGGCGCTTTATTTGAAGATGTTGTTTCTGGCATGTATGTTGCTAAAAAACAAGTACCTGCTGTAAGTTATGTATATGGAATTGGTGGTAGAGATACTACTGCTGATGATATTCATGAAGTATATGATTATTTACAAGAAGTTGTAAAAACTGGAAATATTGATAACCCTTATCGTTATGTAGGGGTAAGAAAATAGAAAGGAGAATGAAAAATGGCATATAATTTAAAAGAAATAGTGGCTACAAAGCCTTCTCGTTTTACATCTGGCCATAGAATGTGTGCTGGTTGTGGTGCACCTCCTGTTGCTAGAATGATTTTAAGAGCATTAAAGCCAGAAGATCATGCAGTAATTAGTAATGCAACTGGTTGTATGGAAGTTTCAAGTTTTATGTATCCATACACTTCTTGGACAGACTCTTATATTCATACTGCATTTGAAAACGCGGCATCTACTTGTTCTGGTGTAGAAGCAGCTTATCGTTCTATGAAAAAACAAGGAAAATTGCCACAAGATAAACATACCAAATTTATTACATTTGGTGGAGATGGTGGAACTTATGATATTGGAATTCAAGCATTATCTGGAGCAATGGAAAGAGGACATGATATGGTTTATGTTTGCTATGACAATGGTGCTTATATGAATACTGGTATCCAACGTTCTTCTGCTACTCCAAGGTTTGCAGATACTACAACCAGTCCGGCTGGAACAGTAATTCCTGGAAAAATGCAATCTAGAAAAGACTTAACAGAAATTATGGCATCTCATCATTTACCATATGTTGCACAATCAATTGCATTTGCTAATTTTAAAGATTTATACGAAAAAGCTGAAAAAGCAATTTATACAGAAGGTCCTACATTTTTAAATGTATTATCTCCTTGTCCAAGAGGATGGGGGTACCCTACTGACATGTTAATGCAAATCAACAAATTAGCAATTGATACTTGCTACTGGCCACTTTACGAAGTAATTGATGGAAAGTATGTGGTTAATTACAAACCACCTAAAAAATTACCTATTGAGGAATTTTTAAGACCACAAAAAAGATTTAAGCATATGTTTCAACCTGGAAATGAGTGGATGATTGAAGAATTCCAAAAAGAAGTAGACAAACGTTGGAATGAGCTTTTAGCTTTAGAGGAAATGGGTAATAAATAATTGGAAATTGGGGACAGGTCTCAATTTTCGAAAACAAAAAATTAGGACCAGATTCAAATTTCTTCATTTAGGAAATTTAAATCTGGTCCTTTTTTATTCATCTAACTCTATTGCATCTTCTGGACAAACTGCCCAGCAACATCCGCAATCAATACATTTTTCCTGGTCTATCAATACTTCTCCATTTTTTCTTGTTAAAGCATCTACTGGGCATTCATTTGCACATGTTCCACAATTTGTGCATTTTTTATCTAATACATGAGCCATTTATTACATAATCCTCCATTCTGCACTTCTGCAATTGCAGTCAAATTTTATTATAATATGTATTAAATTTTCTAAAACACATTATTAAATAAAATATTTCAATTAACTTATTCTTCTGGCTCTGGTGCTCCTACTGG
>CALXQF010000148.1 GCA_944390505.1 uncultured Clostridia bacterium
GATATAACAGTAGATGCAGGTCAGTTTTTAATAGAAGAAGATGGAAAAATAAGAAAAGTACAAATAGAAGATATTGGATATGTTTTGTCTACTCCAACTGTTCCAGAGTTTTTAACTGGTAGAGAATTTTTGAAATTTTTCTTGGAAATCAATGAGAAAAAAATAGAACATCCAAAAACAATTGATGAATATTTTGAGTTTATGAAAATAGAGAAAGAAGACAGAAATAAACTATTAAAAGATTATTCTCATGGAATGAAAAACAAAATGCAAATGTTAGTTAATATTATTGCAAATCCTAACATTTTATTATTAGATGAACCATTAACTTCATTAGACGTAGTGGTAGCAGAAGAAATGAAAGAAATGTTAAAAAGCATCAAAAAAGACCATATCATTATATTTTCTACTCACATTATGGAATTAGCATTAAGTTTATGTGATGAAATTGTATTATTAAGTAAAGGGACACTAGAATTAGTAGATAAAAATAATAACACAGAAGAACAGAAAAATAAGATTATACAAATGCTAAAAGAGGAGGAAACTTATGCTTAAGACATTTATTCAATCGTTTCGATTAAGGAATGCTTATAAAGTAAATACGATTATTTACTCCATTAAGCAACTTCCTGTTATTAAAAAAATATTACCAGAGTCACTCTATCAAAATAGAGCATTAAAAGTAATTGGTAATATTATTAGTATATTAATGGAAGTTATTTCTGTTTTCATAGGAAAATTAATTTATATAGCAACTATGATTTATGGTGGTACTCTATTATATGAAAGTAACCAGGCTGATATATTTGTGCATCTTTTCTTATTTCTAACTATTGTAGGTACCCTTTTAAATACTTATATGTTTAATCCCACCAAAGATAAATATTATGCAATGTTTATTATGAGGATGGATGCTAAAAAATATACTTTATCTAATTATGCTTATTCCATTATAAAAGTAATTATTGGATTTATGCCATTTACTTTTTTATTTGGATTGATGTGCAATGTAAATTGGATAATTTGTCTACTGATTCCATTTTTTGTGGCAAGTGCCAAAATATTGGTGGGAGCCTACTACTTATATGAATATAAGAAGAAAGGTATTACTATTAATGAAAATAAGCCAATTAAATATATATGGGTAATAATCGGAATTTCTTTGCTATTGGCTTATGGATTGCCATATATTCATATTGTAATTCCTCAAATAATATTTAGCATAATAGCAGTTATTACAATTTTATTAGGAATTGGTGGAATTGTTTACATTAGAAAGTTTGAACAATATAGAGAAATGTACAAAATTATCTTGACAGACAATAACATGAATGCCGTAAAAGATGCTAATCAAATTACAAAAGATAATGTATTAAAACAAATAGAAATTGACGAAAAATTAGTAAGCAATAAAAAGGGATATGCTTATTTTAATGACTTATTTATTAAAAGACATAGTAAAATTTTAAGTAAGGCTACTAAAAAAATAGCAATGGTATGTTTACTAATTATAATTGCAATGTTAATAGCTGTGAATATGAATGAAGAATTCAAGATAAAAACAAATGAAGTCATAATGAATTACTTACCATATTTTGTATTTATTATGTATTTAATTAATAGAGGACAAACAGTAACACAAGCTATGTTTATGAACTGTGATCACAGCATGTTAACTTATTCTTTTTATAGAAATCCAATTTCTATTGTAAAACTATTTAAAGAAAGAATTAAAAGTGTAGTGTTGATTAACTTATTACCAGCAGTTGTGATTGGAGTGGGTTTACCACTTTTACTTTATGCAACAGGAGGAACTGACTCAGTTTATAACTATATCATATTATTTACATCTATTATTGCAATGAGCATCTTCTTTTCTGTTCATCATTTAGTGTTATATTATTTATTACAACCATATAATGTGGCAAGTGAGACAAAAAGCAGTACTTACTCAGTAGCAAGTTTTCTTACCTATGTGGTATGTTATTATATGATAAAAGTACAGTTACCAACAACTTACTTTGGAATTGCTACTATTATTTTTGCGGTACTTTATTGTGTAATCTCTTTATTTTTAGCTTATAGATTAGCACCAAAAACTTTTAAATTGAGAATTTAGGATAATGGAAATTCCTTATTATACAAAATGAAAATAGATGAGTTTATTAAAGAATAGAATAAACTCATCTATTTTATTGTTCTAATAAATTGTTTGATTCTTATTCTTTTAACTCTTGAGCTAATTTATGAATAGCCTTTGTTTCGATTCTAGAAACATAAGAACGGGAAATTCCCATATTACTCGCAATTTCATTTTGGGTTTGTGGCTTCTGCCCATGAAGTCCAAATCGAAGTTCCAAAATTGTCTTTTCTCTTGCTTTTAAAACTTCTTTCATCTTAGCATATAACTTTTTGATTTTGAATTTCAAATCAACCTCGTCTTCAATATTTTTTTCGTTATTTTCTAACACTTCCTGTAAGGTGACTGTATTATCATCTTTATCTTTTCCAATAGGATCTTCTAAATATACTTCAGCACCTAATTTTTTGGTACTACGCAAATACATCAAGATTTCATTATCAATACAACGGGAAACATAAGTAGCCAAGCGAACTCCTTTAGAATCATCAAAACTATTAAT
>CALXQF010000149.1 GCA_944390505.1 uncultured Clostridia bacterium
AAGAAGATATTATAATAAGTTAATTGTAAAAATAAAAAAAGTATAGTAAAATAGGCAAAGAATAATGATAAAGAATATATATTAAATTTCGTTTGTAGAAATAAAGAAAGGGTTGAATACTAAATGCAAGATTTGTTAATTAAAAATGGGAAGGTTTTAATTTATCAAGATGAAGATATGATAATTGAAGAAAAAGATATTTTAGTGCAAAATGGAAAAATTGCGAAAATAGAAAAAGACATAGAACCATATGAAAATATTATGATGCCAGAAAAAAATTCGACACCAAAATTAAAAGAAATGTCAATACAGATACAAAAAAATATAAAAGACGAGATAAAAATCATAGATGCTACAAATCATATCATAATGCCAGGATTGATTAATACTCATGCACATATTCCAATGAGTATTTTTAGAGAAACGACAGAAGGTTGTAAATTATATGAATGGTTACAAGATAAGATTTGGCCAATAGAAGCAAAGTTAAATGAGGAAGATATTTATTGGGCAAGCATGCTTTCTTATGTTGAAATGATTGCTACAGGGACTACATGTGTGAATGATCATTATTTTATGACAGAATCAATCCGAAAAGCTACCAAAGATGCAGGGGTTAGAACAGTATTAACAAGAGTGCTAATGGATACAGATGGAAAAGACGCAGGAAAGCAAAGGATTAATGAATTTCAAGAGTTATATGAAACAAGAGAAAAAGACAATGATTTAATTACTTACACTGTTTCGCCTCATTCACTTTATACTTGTTCAGACGATTGCTTGCAAGAAGCAGTAAAATTAGCTAAACTATATGAACTACCAGTACACGTTCATTTTTTAGAAAGTATTGACGAAATACAAGATATTCAAAAACAACATGGTAAGCCAGCAATAGAAGTATTAAAACAATATTTTGAAGGAATTCACACAATATTAGCACATGGTGTAAAATTAATGAATAAAGAAGTAGAGACTCTAAAAGCAATGGATTGCGGAATAGCACATAATCCAGTTTCTAATTTAAGATTAGGTTGTAAAATAGCAAATACAACAAAATATCTTCAAAATGGAATTAATGTAGCAATAGGTACAGATGGACAAGGTTCAGGAAGTAATTTAGATATGTTTGAAGCTATGAGAATTGCATGTTTAATACAAGGAGGAATTCACGAAAACGAAGAAAGAATTAATGCAAAAGATGGGATAAAAATGGCAACAATCAATGGTGCAAAATTACTAGGACTGGATGATAAAATTGGTAGCATAGAAATAGGAAAAGATGCAGATATCATATTAGTAAATATAGAGGAAAAATTAGATAATATTACAATGCTACCTAATTTGAACTTAATTGCTAATTTGGTATATAATACAACAGGTAAGAATGTAGATACTACTATTGTAAAAGGAAATATTCTAATGGAAAACAGGAAAATAAAACATATTGATGTGGGAAAAGTAATAGAAAAATGCAAGGAAATTGTAAATAGATTATATTAATTGGGGACTGATAATAAAAGAAAAACAAATTTAGAATGCATAAAAATAAGCGAAACATACCAAACAAGTGGAATGATTTCGCTTATTTTTTATGTGCATAAGGTGTAATTTCATCGGTTAATTCTACTATATAATCAATAGATGTATTATAAAATTTCGCTAATTTTTTTAGAGAAGCAATTGGAATCTGCCTTTTTTCAGCTTCATATTGGCAATACGTATTTTGCTTGCAATTTAAAATATGTGCAATATCAGATTGCTTTAATTCATATTCTTCTCGTAATTTTCTTAATCTCATTTACTTCACCCATGTTTATTATAAAGTATACATAAATGATAATTAACGAAATTCTCAAAATGTGATACAAAATACAGATTTCAAATTAAATTTAATGATAAAATGATTCATAGAAAATATTAATAATATAAAAAAATAGCAAAACATCGATATTCGACATTTCACTATTCTATTTTTTAAAATTTTCTTTCTTAGGTGGTGAATATTCTATGATATCGCTTATTTCACAATTGATTGTTTTACAAATTCTAGCCAGTAAACTTAAATCTACTTTTTTCATATCATTGTTACAGTATTTTAATAATTGTTTATAGTGAATTTGACCATTTCTGGATAAACTAGAACGACTAATATGATGTGATTTTAAAAATTCATCTAATTTTAAGTTTACTTCTCCCCATTCTTCCACAATACTCACCTCGTAAAAATATTACCATAAAAAATAGCCATATCGCAATTAGAAATAAACCTAGTAGGTATATACATATGAAAATGCAAAATTAATATTGACAATTATGTAGCAATAATACATATTTACATAGTAGGTATAGACATACTAGACACGAAAAGTCTTGGTATATTATTTAAAAAATTAGCCAAAACTAAAGAAGAATCAATCATTAAAAATTCAATCATGATAATGTATAAATAAATGATGAATGGAAGGATGGTAAAAATATGGAAAACAAAAGACAGAAAAAATATCAAAAAATATATTCTAGTATAGATAGAAAGAATTATTTGCCAAATTCAAAAATGAATGGAATTACCTTAATCGCTCTAGTAGTGACCCTAGTAGTATTGCTTATATTAGCAGGAATAACTCTAAATTTGTTATTTGGA
>CALXQF010000150.1 GCA_944390505.1 uncultured Clostridia bacterium
GCAATTTTCAATTGTGCAAGAAAATCTGCGATTTTCTGCACAGACTAGTAGGAAAATTGCTCCAATTCGCACTCGCTTTGCTCGTTTGGTCGCTTACGCGGTCTGCACTTTTACAATATATTTAGTTTGAATAAATTAATGAGGATAATATTATTATAAAAAGATATATAATAGTATTGTCAGAGATTTAAATATTCTATGTGCATTGTGATTTTAGAAGGAGAATAGAATATGATGAAAATAGAAGATGTTTTTACAATACAAAATATTATAATCTATTTAGTAGTGATTAATTTAATAGCTTTTGGAGCAATGTGGCTTGATAAAAGAAAAGCGAAAAAAGGCAAGTGGAGAATACCAGAAAACACGTTACTGTTATTAGTATTACTAGGTGGCGGAATTGGTGGAATTACCGGAATATATGTATTTAGACATAAAACGCAAAAAGCCAAATTTGTGATTGGATTTCCAGTGATTTTAGTTTGTGAAATATTATTAGCAGTATTGTTGCTTTTATAATATTTTAGTTCAACAATATGATATATATCATATTGAAATATATAAACAATAGAATACTGCAACATAAAAAATAAAAAAGATGCGTTTTTGAAAATTACGAAAAAATGAAATTTCAATAATGCATCTTTTTTTATACTTACAAAAGGGAAAAAATGTAAAATAATATTGTGATTATTTGTCAAATGCTAAAAAAATAAAATGTTTCCATAATATAATAACAAATAAATATAAAAAGTTATCCACAAAAAAAGTATAGAATTAATAGTTATTCACAAAGTTATCCACAGTTTCCACAATGCTGTGGATAATATTTTTTGTAAACTAATTGTTATCTTTATGTAATATAGATTGCTAATTTGTAATATTTTTGTAAAGTAAATGTAATATAGTCAAAATTTTATTGTCGAATAGAAAAGACTTATGAAATAAAAACAGATTTTTTGACATTTTTAGGGAAGAATGCTATAATATAATTTGCTAAACTTTTGCAAAGGGTTACGAGTAATTATGAGTAACATAAAATGAGAAAAGGGGATTTATATGAGACGGCAAAATCCGGCAACTTATAAGCGGAGACAAAACGGTGGGAGATGGTTTGCTCTTGCCATTGCATTAATCTTTGGAATGATTGCACTAGCATTTTTAATTCAAAAGTTTCGTGAGAACTATTTTGAGTATGGAGCAACTATTCAAGGAGTTAATTGCAGCTCTTTGACAGTGGAAGAGGCAGCCCAGCGGATAGAAAAAGAAATTAATAAAAAAACAGTCACAATTCAGTTCGTAAATAACGAATATACTGTAAGCTATTCTACATTTGGATTTCAAGTAACCACGACAGAGGAATTGGAAAAAATTTTAGCAGAAGAATATCAAAACAATAGTAAGGACTATACTTTGGTCAGTAGTACAGCGATTGACCAAGAAAAACTACAAGAATGGCTAGAAACAATACCAGATTTAAAAGAAGAAAATATGGTATTGCCACAAGATGCTTATATTCAATGGGATGGAAATCAATTTTCCATTGTTCCGGAACTTTCGGGAAGTTGGTATGATTTTGATGAAGTATATCAAATCTTGCTAGACGATCTATCTTCTGGAACAGTAGAAAGCATCAATCTTCAACAATTAACTGCTTCTCCCAAAGTAAAGGAAGAAAACTTGACGTTAAAGTTAGAAGAGTTGGAAGGTTTTCTATCTACCGTTATTCAATATCAATTATCAGATGGAACGATTTATACTTTAGATAGAGAAATCATGAAGCAATGGGTTATTCAAGACGAAGATGGAAACTATCAAATTGATATTGATTCTAATCTACCGAATTTTGTAAAACAGCTGAATGAGATGGTAGAAAATGCAAATCAAGAACTTAGTTTTCATCCAACAGGCTTGGAAAATGTTGTAAATGTTCCAACTGTGGACACTCCACCTTCTTCAAGTATTAACCAAGAGGAAGAAGTCATTCGCATAATTAATGTACTAGGAAGTGGGGAGACTTATCAGCATATTCCAATCTACAATGAAAATTCTACCTTAAATACACTAAATAGCTATGTTGAGGTAGATATTACTAGACAACATGTATGGATGTATGTAGATGGTGTTTGCATTGTAGATACAGACACTGTAACTGGTGATGTTACAATATCAGGCTATGCAACTCCTACAGGAGTATACTTCCTTGACTCCAAAACAACAGATACCATTTTACGAGGCTATAACAAAGACGGAAGTCGATATGCCTCTTGGGTTATGTTTTGGATGCCTTTTAAGGGAGGATATGGATTGCATGATGCAACATGGAGAGATGCTTTTGGTGGAACAATTTATCAAGGAGATGGTTCAAAAGGTTGTATTAATTTGCCGTATGATATGGCAGAAATTGTGTATCGAAATATCGACAACAATATACCAATTATCATTTATAAATCTTAATTTTGAGTAGGCTCAATGAGCCTACTCTTATTTTCAAAAATAGGACCGTTAGGGACAGACACCTTTGGTCCTAAATAATAGGACCAAAGGTGTCTGTCC
>CALXQF010000151.1 GCA_944390505.1 uncultured Clostridia bacterium
GACTGGAGTTCAGACGTGTGCTCTTCCGATCTCTA
Organism: uncultured Clostridia bacterium; assembly: GCA_944390505.1. Classification (GTDB taxonomy): domain Bacteria; phylum Bacillota; class Clostridia; order TANB77; family CAG-508; genus CAG-273. The sequence continues at coordinate 36 of CALXQF010000151.1, forward strand.
CTTTACTTTATGCAATAGGTCATAACATAAAACAATTAATTGTGAATCGTAAAATTACAACAAAACTAATTCTATTTTATGGTGGATTTTGCATTTTAGCATTTATTTTAACAGGAATTATATGGAGTTCTAACTCAGGAGGAGAATCATTTTTTAGTTTACTTTTATTAATAACCATAGGAGTTTTAACATTCTGGTATTTATTTAAGAAGTTAAAGGAATTTCAAAATATACAAATGGCAATTAAAAGTATTTATGAAGGAAATACCAATATCCATTTAAATCCAAATGAAATGAAGGGCGTTTTAAGGGAACTTTCTATTTATGTAAATGATATTGCGGGAGGACTATCTAATGCTGTCCAGCAAAATCTAAAAAGTGAAAGACTAAAGACAGAATTGATTACCAATGTATCACATGATATTAAAACACCACTTACTTCCATTATCAATTATGTAGACTTGTTGAAAAAAGAAAAAATGCCAAATGAAAAAGCTACAGAGTATTTAATGATATTAGATAATAAATCACAAAGACTTAAAAAATTAACAGAAGATTTAGTAGAAGCATCAAAAGCATCATCAGGAAATATTAAATTAAAAATGGAAAAAATTAATGTAAATGAACTTGTAAAACAAGTTTCTGGAGAATTTGAAGACAGATTTAAAACTAGGGGACTAGAAGAAATTATGACATTACCAGAAGAACCAGTTTTTATTCAAGCAGATGGAAGATATATGTATAGGGTGCTAGAAAATTTATACTCTAATGCTTCCAAATATGCAATGGAGAATACAAGAGTTTATTTGGATGTTATATCAATGCAAAAAAGTGTTGTTATTCAAATGAAGAATGTTTCTAAAGAAAAACTCAACATCTCTACAGATGAATTGATGCAAAGATTTGTAAGAGGAGATAGTTCTAGAAATACAGAAGGAAGCGGACTTCGGACTTTCTATTGCATCTAGTCTAACAGAATTACAAAAAGGAAAATTTCATATTTATTTAGATGGAGATTTATTTAAGGTGACTTTAGGATTTGAGAAAATGAGTTAAAATAAAAAATTGACTAAACGAAGAAATAAGCATATAATCATATGCAAAGGAGGAAATCTTATGTTTAGTCAATTTTTTGAAAAATATCAAAAATACTCATTAATCGTATCTGCTCTTATGTTTTTATTAGCCTTATTTCTTATTTTTAGACCATTAGAATCTCTTAATACGTTCATTATGTTATTTGCCATTATTATTTTAGTAAATGGCATTATCAAGTTAGTTCAATACTTTAGAACAGATGCACAAATGAGAATGATGAACTTTGGATTAGCAGAAGGAATATTAAGTATATTAGCAGCACTTATTATTATCATTAGTAGTAATGCATTAATTGCATTTTTACCAATTATGTTTTCTATATGGATTATTGTTCAAAGTATCATTACTATTCAATTATATATGGGATTAAAATTATCTGAGACAAAAGGCTGGTGGGTTGTACTTATTTTATCAATTATTACACTACTATTAGGGGTGATAATTATGTTTAATCCATTTGCCTCTATGGCAGCAACTACTACTGTAGTGGGAATTATTTTAGCAGTAACAGAAGCGATTCATTTAGTAGAAGGAATTGTGACACTTGTGAAAATGAAAAAATAATTATTTTAAAAAATAATAAAAACCCAGAAAATTTTGGAAAAAACATTGACAAGCAATCTACGAAAATGCTATACTAAAATAGATATGTTTTAAGCAAAATATATTAATCTCCAGTTTGTAGATAAGGTGGTTAATATTCAAGTGTTATATAATAAAAATAAAGCTTTATAAAAATAAATGAAAAGACCAGTTGGTAAATAACATAAGTTACCAACCGTCTTTTTATTGTCGTTTTCAATCATGTTATGTTAATTCAATAAGAAGAGGAATTGTTCTAAAATGACTTACGGAAAATACCATTTTGGGAGCAGAAAATTGTATTTTTTGTAAACTAATTATAGAAACAAGAGGGACTTCTTATCTGAAATCAATATATATTTTTTTCTGCTTAATATTTTTTAGGGGTGATTTTCTTGTTAAAAGAAATTAAACACGAGAAGTGTTCTCGTAAAACTTTTGCGAAAATCGGCGATTCAATCGAAATGCCAAACTTAATTCAAGTTCAAAAAGATTCGTATAATTGGTTTGTAGAAGAAGGTTTAGGAGAAGTATTAAGAGATATTTCACCAATTATTGATTATTCTGGCAACCTAGTACTTGAATTTCTAGATTATTACATGGAAGAAAAAACAAAATACACATTAGAAGAAGCCAAAGAGCGTGATGCAACATACTCTACAAGGTTACACGTAAAAGTAAGATTAATTAATCGTGAAACAGGAGAAATTAAAGAACAAGAAATTTATCTTGGTGATTTTCCATTAATGACAGATAGTGGAACTTTTGTCATCAATGGTGCAGAAAGAGTTGTGGTT